>DATHIJ010000368.1:0-9868 GCA_035489975.1 Propionibacteriaceae bacterium
ACCTTGGGCGGCGCTGCCACACGGAGCTGGTACGGGCTCCTTGTCCGTCCTCCCGATGCCCATCGAACGGACCGCAATCTGTGTGGACAGGGGTTGGAGGTCGTACCGAAGGCGCGCCAGACGGGGCGGGAAAACGCGGGAGGGTGCGGGCTTTGCGGCCCTGCGTAGTGCGGCTATCTTGCCTGACGGCTGACGGCTGACGGCTGACGGCTGACGGCTGATGGCTGTTGTTAACGGGACGTAGCGCAGTCCGGTAGCGCACCTGAATGGGGTTCAGGGGGTCGCGGGTTCAAATCCCGCCGTCCCGACTTTGCACGAGGCAGACTTAACAGTAGTGGCGAATCGAAGTTAGGAGCAGGCGGGTCTCTGAGCAAGAGGCCCGTTTGTTTTTTCGGAGTGCTCATGTGTGCGGGCTTGTGTGCGAAGCGAACGAAAAACCGCCCGTACTCACGCACGCGCCTTGGAGACACCCTCCTTCTTTGCTGCTTCGCGGATAGCTACCTCCAGAGCCTCAGCCTGTGAGACAGGCTCCGGCAAGCCCGCACGATTCGCGTAGAGGCGCTGGAGCTTCGTTAGCATGGTCTTGGCGTCGTCTGACAGACGCACGTTTACCTGTGACTTGCCTTTGCTCACCTTCGACATTGGGCGGAATCCTGTGAGAGACTAGGGAACTAGGAAGGTACTACTACCGCATACCTACTGCCATCCTGCACCTGTGGTGAGAGACTCGGCCTCCAGATCAAGCTCGGCCGCTATCTCGCGTTCGTGTCGATGCTGCTCCCTCTCCAGGTCCAGCACGCGGGCGCTCAGCCCGTCCACACCTTGCACGAGCAGCCCGTAGATGCTGTTCAGGATGTGAACCCGCCGCCGAAGTCGTGCGAGTCGCGGCGTGCGCCTCGGGCGCTTCACAGAGCCCCCGTGAGGCTGTAGCGTGCCGTCTGATAGCGCGGCGCGAAGTAGTAGGCCCGCACGTTCTCGGGCGCGAAGATCGGCGAGGCGGTCCACATGTCGCCGAGGATGTAGAGACACGTCAGGTACTCATGTTTTGAGAGGCGCATGGGCTAGAGCCCCCCTTCGATTCTGTAGCCAAGCCTGAGCACCAGCGTAACGAGCTTGCTGCGCTCGTCGCGAGTGAAGCGGCTCACGCGGGTTAGACAGACGGCGCGGGCCAGCAATTCCCTTTCGGTTTCGTTTAGCTCGACGGGCGGCCGTGGGGTCAGCGCCGCGTCGGGGGCGCGACGGTCTAGGTTGCGTGGCATGGCTTCCTTCCCTTTTTGTTGGGGGCTGATTGCGTCAGGAATTGGGCGCGGGGCTTTGCTTCAGGACTGCTTACGAGCGTGCTTCAGTCTTCGAGGCTCTGGCCTCCCGTGCGGTAGGCCGTAGGCGTGCTACTGGTACCTAGCAGAGCTTGAGGCGTGGGGTTAGGAACGGAGCCAGTAGGTCACGCCGTCGAACTCTACGGCGCTGTAGTCGGATTGCAGTTCACGCGCTGCCTGTTCCCAATCAATGCACGTCAGGGGCCAGGACATAGCGTTCTTGAGCGCGCCGATGTCTTCGGCCAATTCGCGGGCGTAGTCTTCGAAGTAGCTATCCCGAATCAGCGCCTCGCCATCTTCCGCGCCGCTGATTTGCTCGGCCAGCGCCTTGAGCGCGGTAAGCTCAAGTGCTTCCGACGAGTCGAGGCTTTCGTCCTGCCCTTCTAGTTCCTCGATTCGCTCGATGATATCGCGGGAGTCAATCACATCGTCGCTGTTGCTTGGTGCGTTGCGTGAAGGCATGGCTAGTTCTCCTCGATGCCTTGGGTTGACTCTGCCGTCTTGTCCATCCACAACTCGACGGCATAGCGCTGTGCTCCTTCCAGATCGTTTCCCCACCAGCCAGCGACAAGCCATTGCGTGCTGTTGTAGGGCTTGTACTCCACGCGATAGTCGAGCATGGGGCTAGCGGTCTCCCTTCTTGGGACGGCCGCACGTCGGGCAATGCTCCAGCGCTTCGAGTGCCTCCAGCGTGAGCGCCATACAGTCGGTTTCGTATCCGTTGTCTTGCAGATCGTCGCCGAGGAAACCCCAACACGAGTCAGCCTGTTGCCACGTCTCACCGTCGAAGTATTCGCCGACGATGCCATAGACTCCTTCGCGGTTTACCTTCTCCTCGAAAGCCTTCTCCTCGCGCTCAAGCTGCGAGCGTGAGATGTGCGTCACATACTTCGGGTTAAAGCAATCCCCCTTCAGATCGTCCAGACTCACGCACTCGTCGGGTGGGTAGACAAGACGGACGAACCCTTCCGCCTCTGCGGCGTCCCACGCTTCGCGGGTCTTCGCGGCGTTGTAGGCGTTCGAGGCGTGCCAGCCTAGACGGCGCAGCCTCTTGTATTCGCGGGTAAGCGTTGTCATAGGGTTACGCCTCCTTGCTGGCGAGTGTGGCGGCGCTCGTCTTCTCGTCTACCGTGCGATAGATGAACGTCACAACGTCGTCGCAGTCTTCGGCCGACAGGTTCAAATCGAGGAGCGGGATACGCTGGCCCGTCGTGTGATTCACAAGCTCGATTAGGGCGTTGTCTTGGCCCTTTTGTAGTTCAGCCGTAACGCGCACGTCCCATCCCCACGTTTGCAGCAGCGTGCTAATGCCCGTTCCTGCGTGCCCGAGGCGTGAAGCTTCGCCCCGCGCTCCCATGATGACTGCGCGGAAGTGCGCCATATGCTTGACCTCTTGGTGCGAGTGAGTGTTGCGGGAGAACTGCGGCGGGACTACATGCGCGCACGTCGCGTTACACGACTGTCGCGGGCTAGCGGCTCACATTCGCCCCCGTTGCGCGTGTTAGTCGTCCGGTCTAGCTGGAGCGCTAGCGCCTATCGTTCGGGCATCCTCTCGGGTACCGTTCGGCCGTCCCTAGCTCACCGTGTCCCCACGGGCGGTATGTGTCGGCCGCGTTGCCAAGTTGCCCTAGCGCCGTGTGTGCTGTAGTAGCGCGGCACTAGTGCCTTGCTAGTATCGTGCCGTGTTCCCAAGTTGTTGAACGACAGGGCTAGACATTTCGACACGCGACGGAGTGACTACGGCGCAACGCGGGGAATCTTGCAGAGTGCTACACAAGCACTAGTGCCGCACTAGACAAAAAGGACCGATAGTGTGAACGAGCGCGGGCGTGTGCGGCAGCATGGAGAGGCGGGCAGGACGAGCAGGGCAGGGGGCCAAGGGCGCGGCGCAGCTCGTGGGGCGTGAGTGATCGGCGGGCGCTACCCGCTGACTATCAATCCGTCACTCGCCGCTAGCCGCATGACATTGCGTGCGTTGCGCGTGTCTGTGTGCGGGATGTGTGCGGGCCGGGCGGCAACGTTCAATCGAGGGGCGGGGCAGGGTACACGGGGGGAAATCGGTTTTCGCCCTATCGCGTAGCCCCGCTCAAACAATCGCGTCAGAATTCTGGCGACTCAATCGGAGCTGCGGGCGGTGCGCCAGGACGTTGACCCAAGACCAGGGAATCCCAGGCGGGGTCTTGAGCGTTGTTCTCCATGAATCGCTCGATCACTTCGGCAACTAGTTTTCCCCCTTCCTCCAACACCTTACGCACCTCCCTCCCCTTGAAGGGTGTTTTCTTCAAGTCGTCAGGTTTCAGTACGCCACGATGCACACCACGATTCCGAAGGTGATACAGCACGGTCGCCAGATCGTAAACGCGGTGTCGGCTATCGGGGTCGTCCCCCAGGAGAAATGCACAACGAACTCCGAGTTGATACTTCTTGTCGCTATCCGTTTCCCCAAGAACGAGCCCCTCTAGGGCAATGCCCAGGTCAATCGCAGAATCAGCGTCGTCGCGACGGCGCATGGCTGTGTTCAACCGCCTCATGGGCAGCCGGATTCGGTCTTTAGCTCGCGGGGTAAGCGACCGGAAGGAGTCGTAGATCATCTGGGCTCGCTGAGTCTGGTTCTTCCAAAGCCGCTTCTGGTGGCCGCTCGATTCCAAACTTCTCGGATAGTCCAAGTATCCGTAGAACGGCACCCAATCAGCAGGCTGACAGACTAGTCCCACCAGAAATGGAACTGCCGGGAGAGCGACAAGAGACAGACAAAGCAGTACGTCATCCGCTTCGAGAGAAGCCCGTAGGAATTCAGATTCGCTAGAGTCTTGCTCTGGCCGTTTCGTGATCTTCTGGACCCGTTCTTCAATGAGCGCAACCATTGGCATGTGCAGGAGTGACCTAAAGAAACCCTTGGGTTGCAGGGGCTCGGGGAGGTGTTTGTTACGATCAGCCCTAAGCCATAGGCCGGGACCAAACTGCACGTCATGGTCGGTGAAAACCCCGCTGACTGCAACGCGCATCGTGTAAGGGAAATCGTCCGTGCTCAGGAAACGATGCAGGTCAGCACAGGCCTGTTCCGCAGTAACCTTAGTCGCACGAATAGCAAGCCAATGTATCGTAAAATCGGAGGTGAATCGCACGTACCCGGAATGAAGCACCAAGTCTCCTTGACGTTCTTGGAAGCGGTTGTCTTCAAGGAGAATAGACTCGATAGCCGCGTGAACCTCTCGAAATGCCGCAATCGCCATGAGATGGTCCCTGATCTCATGGTCAGCTTTTTTCGAATTGGCGGCGTCGGCATCGTTACGCAAGGTGGCGGCCCGTCGAACAAGCTCAACGAGGTCAGCCATTCGCTCTGCGAGGATCATCGGTGTCAGCGGGTTTGTGACGCTGTGTCGGCGGCTCGCTGTGCTTCCTGAGGTGTCGCGTACGTCGTCAGCCCCCAAGTCGTGTCGTACAGCTCGGCGGGGAACTCCCCGTCGATCATGTAGGACCACCGGCCCGGACGAACCTCGACGACTTGAATCATGGAGCAGGCAATGTAACGGCTGCTCTTGGTCTCGCTATGATGCAGAGCACAGTCCCACGAAACCGACCGTTGTCAGACCAGGGGAGGCTGCCCATATTGGGGCAGATACGGGGTGTCCTGACGGCCCACGGAACAACTCACGCGAGGCCCTGGTCATTGAGCGATTCCCTGCTTGACCCGCTGAGTCTGTGCGACGCAGTAGACGCTTCCCCTCCTTCTAAGATCACCCTCCTCCCATGACTCCTTCTCGCTCCCGAGCCAGCGCGTCGCTCACGTCCTTTGAAATCTGCGCTGGTGCTGGCGGCCAGGCGCTCGGCCTTGAGAACGCGGGGTTTGCTCACGCCGCTCTTGTGGAACTCGACGCGATGGCCTGCCAGACGCTCCGTCTGAACCGTCCCAAGTGGGACGTGATCGAGGGTGACGTTCACGACATAGACGGGAAGGACTACCGGGGTGTCGATCTGTTCTCCGGTGGCGTTCCCTGTCCGCCGTTCAGCATTGCAGGAAAGCAGCTCGGCCCTGACGATGATCGAGACCTGTTCCCTACGGCACTCCGGCTGATCGCGGAAGCCAAGCCCCTCGCTGTGATGCTGGAGAATGTGCCGGGACTGGCGACGGGACGATTCGCCGACTATCGCAAGAAGCTCGCAGCCAAACTCTCGAAGCTCGGGTACGTCGCGGACTGGCAGGTCCTCAACTCCTGCAACTACGGCGTGCCGCAGCTACGGCCGCGCTTCATCCTCGTCGCGTTCAAGACGAAGAAGGCAGCGCGGCGCTTCATCTGGCCTGCGGCGGTGGGCACGCCTCCTACGGTTGGCGAGCGGCTGCTTGACCTCATGGCGTCGCGTGGGTGGCGAGGCGCGGCTCGTTGGGCAGAGCGAGCCAAGGGAGTGGGGCCGACTCTTGTCGGTGGCTCGAAGCTGCACGGCGGCCCGGACCTAGGCCCCACGAGGGCACGGGCTGCATGGCTCGCCCTGGGCGTGAACGGGAAGACCATTGCCGAGGAGCCGCCTGCCCCCGACTACCTGGTCAGGGCCTTGCCGCGACTCACGGTGCGTATGGGGGCGCGTATCCAAGGCTTCCCCGACTCCTGGCAGATCAGCGGGCGCAAGACGGCCGCGTGGCGTCAGGTAGGGAACGCCTTTCCGCCGCCAGTAGCCGAGGCCGTGGGAGGCGCGGTGCGGCGTGCGCTGCTCGGCGAAGTGCTGACGCTTGAGGCCGAGCAAATCGCTCTCCCCTTCCGCATCGCCTAATGTCTCGCGGCGAAAACGCGCAGCTCGCCGCCGACATGTACAGCCAACTCCTAGCGGCTAAGAACTGGACTGCGGCCACCGCGTGGCAGGGAATCGCGGAGCTTCTTCTCACCTGCGAGGTGCAGCGGGCGGGTGTTGGATGGATTCCGTTCGTTCCCAAGGGCGGCACGTCACCACTCGATGTTGTGGTTTACCGCGAGACGAACGATTTCAAGGTCAAAAACGGCGCTCCGAACGCCACAGTTCTGAAAGCGCAGCAGCTCTCCCAATACCTAGCCGATCAGCTCGGCTGTTCTCGGGCGAACCTCTGCTCTACGATTGCGAAGTTCTGGCGGCATCCGCAGGTCAGTCAGTTGCAGATGCACAACCTGGTTGGCAACGCCTTCCGCTCGATCATCGTAGACGCTTTAAAGAAGTTCGGTGCGCCGGGAATCACATACGAGGAGGAAGTCCACCACAAAGACGCCTTCTCCGGCTGGCGTTTCAGAAGCCGCAGCAAGCTCGGCAAGATCGACATTTTCGCGTGGAAGGGCCGCCAGCCGGTCGCCATGTTCTCGACACGCTGGCGGTACCGGCACGACCGCGTGGATTTCATTCACGAGGCGCAGGCGTTCTCCGCAGCAGCCTTGGAAATGTTCAGCGGCTTTCCATACTACGCCGTCACAGGCGAGTTCAACCCCGCTCGCCTCGCGAAGGTTCTTGCAAACGTGCCAAGCCCTATCGCCGCCGTGGTGCATTTCTTTCCCGATCTGATTACCGCAGGGTTGGGCGAGAATGGTCGGACGGCCCAACTCAAGAGCCTCGACTGGCTCATCCAGCAGTCGCACACTTGGTAGTCATGGCACGCGACTCGAAACGCGACCGAATAAGGCAGGACGCGGAGCAGCTCCTCCGACGTGTCGGAAAGCCGTTGCATAACACCGAGATTGCCGGTGCCATCCTGCCTGCTCTTGGCCTCGTGGGCGTCATGTCGCCGAAGGACGTGAACACCTGCCTGCACGATGACTCGCATCACCGCTTCCACCGCGTGAGCAAGGGAACATGGGCGCTGGCGATTACTCCGCGCTCCTCGTGACGACTTCCTAGCGGCGGCGCACAGCTCGGGCGATTCGTGCGGCTGCTTTCGGAACGTCGCGTTTGGCGTCGCTCTCCCACAGGCGGACCACAAGCCAGCCAGCTTTTCGCAGCGTCAACGTCACGGCGTGGTCTCGCTCGGCGTTGCGTCGGAGCTTGGCGAGCCAGTAGGTCCGTGTCTCCTTCTTCTTCACGGTGGCTCGGAACGCTCGCAGCCCTCTCTCTTGGAGGACCCTCGCGTGCCAGTAGTCACCATCCACGAACACCGCGACCTTCTGCACAGGAAACACAATGTCGGGCCGTCCCGGCAGACTGGTCGCGTACTTGCGGTACCGGAGGCCGAGACGGTGTAGAGCGGATCGCAGGGCGCGCTCGGTGCGATTCTCGGTCGCCCGGATAGCAGACATGTTCCGGTGGACTGCGGCGGGGTCCTTGGGACGATAGGGCTTCTTCACACCTGTTGACGCTCGGTTGATCGTTCACCACGAAGTTAACAGCCGATGCGGCTCTGGCTTGTGTCGCTCGACTACTCCCTCCCCACGCTTCAGGCGTACCGCGCTGCACGGGGTGATAAGTCGGTCGATGCCGCCGACGCTGAGGTTACTGCTGAACTCCTTGAGAGGTGCGTCCGCACGAGCCAGGTGCTTGTCGCTTTCGCGTTGCACATCGGCGGTAGACCGTCGCGCCAATGACAGGGAAGGGAGAGGGACAACCCCGGCCTCGCAGATGTGGAGACCGTTGGGTGTACGGGCGGAACCCCTGTACAGTCCTCAAGAATGGTCAGGTTCTCTGTGGGTTGTCCCTTCGACCCTCGACTGCATCTTCCCGCCTAAGAAGGCGTAGAAGCTCCCCGAGCTGAGACGCCAGGGGAGGCGATGAAGTAAACTACTCGGCCTTCATCAGGCCGTTGTCGATCAGACAGGTCCGCATCGCGTTGATGAGGCCCTGCTCGGCTGCCGTGTATGTGCCACCAGCAGCGGCGACGACAGCGACGGGAGTCTGCGGGCGGTTCTCGATATTCCAGGCATCGGGGTCCGCCTGCACCTGCCCCGTACGAGCGATGACCACGGCCTGAGACCGTGGACCGACGTGGCCCACGCGTCGCCCGAGAGAGGTCAACAGCTCGATGGACCCCGGCCCTGTGCTCTCGACGCGAATTTCGGCGTCCACGGCGACCGTGCCACCTGTGCCGTCGTTGATCTTGGGAAGGTGCGCCTGGACGGTCGCGTTGAGCGCCGAACTGACGTACGTGTCGGTGCTGACGATCTGCTCTCCGCTGGCTGCGAGTGCGCGGGTAGACATGGGTGATGCTCCTGAAGTGCTGTGATGGGAGTGAGGATATCGACTTGCTTACTGAAGCTCGCGGAACTGCTCCTCAACCGCCTGCACGCCTTGTCTGCCTCCGAGAGAACCACGACGCCGAGCTTCCTGTAGGAAGTGTTCGTTCGCCATGCCTTCGAACTCGGAGAGCGTGCGCTTGAGAGCGCCCTGCTCGTACTGCCCCTTCACCTGAGCGAATAGTTCGAAACGCAAGCCGCCTGGAAATTCCTCCGTTCCAGCGCTCGCTGACTGCCACTCGGGCGACGTGACAACCTCTCGCATCTGCTCCTCGAATGAGAGCATCTGCCCGTCGAAGCCGGTAGAGAGCAATTGGTTAAAGCGCTCCCAAGGCGTGATGCCTTGACCGTTCTTCCACTTCGGGTCACGCAGATCGACCCCGGACGACATCACCGGAGTCATCTTCCCGTGACTTCGCATGAGGCTCGCAATCGAATCGTCCACCAAGGATTCCTGCTCGTCTCTCGCCTCTGTCCACCGCATAGGGTTGACAGCGCGATTGAGCCAGCCCGGAGCCTTGTAGATGGGGTTGCCCCACAGATCGAACTTCGGGGATAGGTCTTCCGACAACCAGGGAGTCATCGACCGTACACGATCAACGAAGCCCCGCACTTCTCGGAAGATCGGGTCAGGATTTGCCTGGCGAAGCGCTGACGAATACGGAATGAGGTTGACTGCGGTATTCTCGAAGAAGCGCCGAGTCTTGTAAGCCTCGCCAGAGATAGCATCTGCGAAGTCCGTCATGCCCTTCAGATACGTCTTGTTCGTGACGTTGAGGGTCATGCCCCCAACAACTGCCCACATGGCGTCTGTCGCTTCGGGATGATCGGGGTTGTTGGAGACCAGCTCTGCAACATCAGCAACGAGTCCGAGCATCGTTGCAGCAGGCTCGGTGCGTCGATAGCTGACCCACTTCCCGCCGATTTTGACGGAGTACGGCTGATGGCTTGCAAGCCATCTCTCTCGCAGCCCTTTGTGCCTTGGACCCCCGCCGGTCAGGTTGCCAGCCAGATAGAGACCAACTGCCGAGCCGTAGAATGACGTGGCAATGCCCATCTGTCCGATGAGCATATCTCGCTCCTCGCCGCCCATCTGCCACATCCTGCGCGCCTGGGCGTTCCAGAAGTTGAGTCCTGGGGTCACCTGATGCGTGAAGTTGAAGATGTTCGACGTGGTGCGAACGAACGGCATGACGAATCGAAACGCGGGCACCTCGTGAATGAATTTCAAGAGGGCTTGCGTCTTTCGTCCCGCAGCGCCAGACATGGTAGGAACCTCGGCGTATTCCAGCCCGCGACTGAGCCGGGCTGCGCCTGTCCTTTCATCAAAGGCCAGCTTCACCACCCGCTCGACTTCCGCTTCGGCCGCAGCGC
>DATHIJ010000369.1:0-2486 GCA_035489975.1 Propionibacteriaceae bacterium
TGGGGATGGTCACCAGGAAGGTCTGCGGCGTACTGGTGGCGAGGTCGCTGGGACACAGTCGGGCTCCTACTCCGTTGAGCGAACCACAGTGAACACGGGAACCATCTGGTCACGGTTCCTGCCCGAGGTTGGCGACCGGCCAACCTGGGTGGGATAGGCACATCGACTGCCGAACGGGCCAGGTGGGGCGGAGCCGCCGTAGTACTCCGAGCCGGGGAAAGCCTGTGCACATGGGGAAGGGCGGCAGCGGTTTCGAGAAGAAAGAGGATGCTGCAATGCCGAAAGGTGCGCCGCTGGATGGCGGTGCCGTGCCGGAACAGCCACCACCGGAAGTTTCGGTGGGTTCGTTGCGGAAGGTATCGGAGATGCAGGCCAAACTTCATCGTTGGGCGGTGGCTGATCCTGGCCGCCGTTTCGATGACCTGTTCAACTTCGTGTGTGACCCGGCGACGCTGTTGGCGGCGTTCGGTCGGGTCGCGGGGAACCGGGGCGCCCGCACTCCCGGCATCGATGGCCTAACAGTCGCCGATGTCGAGGAAATTGTGGGGGTTCAGGGTTTCTTGGATGACCTACGGGCCGATCTGAAGACCGGCCTGTTTCGACCGTTGCCGGTGCGGGAGAGACTGATTCCCAAGCCGGGCGGGACGGGAAAGGTTCGGCGACTCGGGATTCCGGTGATCGCGGACCGGGTTGTCCAGGCGGCGCTCAAGCTAGTGCTGGAACCAATCTTCGAGGCCGACTTCGAGCCGGTCTCCTATGGGTTCCGGCCTCGGCGGCGAGCCCAGGACGCAATCGCTGAGATCCACCACTTCGGCACCAAGGGCTATCAGTGGGTGCTGGATGCTGATATCGAGGCGTGCTTTGACCGGATTGATCATGTTGCCTTGATGGACAAGGTGCGGTCCCGGATCAAGGACAAACGCGTCCTAGCGTTGGTGAAATCATTCCTCAAAGCCGGCCTGCTGACCGAGCTGGGGGAACATGAGGACACTCACACGGGCACGCCGCAGGGCGGCATTTTGTCTCCGCTGCTGGCCAACATTGCTTTGTCGGTGCTCGATGAGCATCTGCATGGGCCGTGGAAGCCGGACGGAACAATGTCGACTGAGTATCGACGCGCCCGCCGACGGGCCCAACAGTTGCCGACGTGGCGGATGGTCCGCTACGCCGACGACTTTGTCGTCATGGTGCATGGCACCCGGCGGCACGTTGAGGCGCTACGCGAAGAGATCGCCCAGGTGCTGGCACCGATGGGATTGCAGTTTTCGGCTGCGAAAACCCAGGTTGTGCACCTTAGCGACGGGTTCGACTTCCTCGGGTTCCGCATCCAGCGGAGACGCAAACGGGGAACGAACAAGCACTACGTCTACACCTTCATCGGCCAACGCCCCATCCGGTCGTTGAAGGCCAAGATTCGTGCCCTCACACACAGGACATCGCAACAAGAACTCGGGTTCGTGTTGGCCAGGCTCAACCAGGTCATGCACGGCTGGGCGAACTACTTCAAATATGCCGTCGCCAAGAACATCTTCGGCATGTTGGACAACTTCACCTGGTGGCGAATCATCCGCATGCTGCGGGTGCGGCATCACTGGAGATGGAACGACATCCGCCGACGATTCACCGACCCAACCGGCCGGTGGCATCCCATTACGGCAGATGAGATCAAGTTGCGCCGGATCGCGGCGATCCGTGTTAGCCGATACCGCTACCGGGGCAACAAGATCCCCACACCCTGGGTTCAACCAGCCGTCTAACGACAGCGACCGTGGAGAGCCCGTTGCGGTGAGAGCCGCACGGCGGGTTCGGCGAGAGGCATGGGGAAACCGACTGGCAGTAATGCCAGCACCGGCGCCCCATGCCTACTCAGCGTAAGCAGTGGCTACCTATTTGAGAGGAGACACTGCTGTGAGTATGACCGAGAGCGCGGAGCGTGCGGAGCGGCGTGCGCGGCAAAGGGAGTTGGCTGATCGGCTGAAGGCTTCTGGTGCGCTGGATGGGATCTTTGAGCAGATCGACGCTGGCCAGGTGCCGTTGGCTGGCGAGGACGGCTTGTTGAACGGCATGTTGAAAGCGGCCTTGGAGCGTGGTCTGGAAGTGGAGCTGACTGATCATGTGGGCTATGAGCGTGGCGATGCCGACGCGTCGTTGTTTCCGAACTCGCGCAACGGCACCACCCCCAAGACCGTCTCCAGCGAGGTCGGCGAGGTTGAGCTGGCGGTGCCGCGGGACCGCAACGGCAGCTTCACCCCGCAGCTGATACCTAAGGGGTCGCGCCGCCTCGGCGGCCTCGATGAGGTGATCATCAGCCTGTATGCCGGCGGCATGACGCTGCGCGACATTCAGCACCACCTGCTCTCCACGATCGGCACCGAGTTGTCCCATCAGACGATCTCCAAGATCACCGACCAGGTCGCCGAAGAGGTGTTGGCCTGGCAGCGACGCCCCTTGGAGGCGCTGTATCCGGTGATGTATCTCGACGCTTT
>DATHIJ010000370.1:0-4013 GCA_035489975.1 Propionibacteriaceae bacterium
CGTTCCGGATCATGCATACCTGGGTGGGTTCCGGTCGCGACTACCTCTAGGCTCCAGGCCGAAGGCGGAGATGACAGGTGCATGCTGCCGATCTCGGCCGCGTCCTCGCAACCTTGCCTGGTTGTGCAGTGTCGGGCGAGAGGTGCCTGGGGTGGTCGTCATTCGTAGGTCTTCATTGCCTCGTAGATGAGAGGGTGGTCATCGTCGATGAGGGCGAAGAAGGCTGCGCAGACGTCGCTGTTTTGTTCGGCCTCGGTTACCCGGTCGATCGCCGCGGCGTCCTTGAAGAAGACGATGTCGGCGTAGCCGCCCTCCCCGTCTTTGACGACGATGCGTTTCAAGATGCCATCCTGTTTCCGCACGAACTGCTCGTCAAAGTCATCGGAGGTCTCCAGCATCACATCCTCGGTGACTCCCTGCTTTGGTCTGAATGGCGCGATCACGATGTGCATGGTCTTCTGCTCCTTTCGTGCGTACACAATCCACGTTATTTGCTAATACGACAATCAATGTCATATTTCTGGCATGGTCGATCATGACCCGGTCAGCAGCCGGGTGCTCCGGCTGGAGGCGGTTAAGGCGCTGCTGGCTGACCGCGACGTCACCACCGTGGGCGACCTCGCGGCCGATTTGGGGGTGAGCATGCGTACCGTGCAGCGCGACCTGGTCGCCCTGCGTGACCTCGGAATGCCGATCGAGAGCGACCGGGGACGCGGCGGAGGAATCCGGCTGGAACCCGGTTGGTCTCTTGGGCGGGTTCACCTCAACGAATCAGAGGCTCTTGGCATGCTCCTCAGTCTCACAATCGCGGAGAAGATCGGGTCTCCTCTCCTCCTCGACGATCTCCGATCGGTCCGGCGCAAGGTCAGCGCCGCCTTCGCGCCGGCCCAATCCCGCCGCATCCGCGCCTTGCGCCGCCGCGTCCTGGTCGGAGGGCCGGCCTCAGACCGCGTTCTTACCACCTACACGCCACCGCAGGCGAGCATCACACAGGGCTTGATGCGGGCCTTCCTCTACCAGCACGTTGCGTCGATCCGATACCAAGACCAGTCCGGTACGGTCACTGATCGCGAGATCGAAACGCAGTACCTCTACTACAACCTGCCAGTCTGGTATGCCCTCGCTTGGGACCGTCTCCGCGAGGATGTCCGGTTCTTCCGCCTCGACCGGCTGCAACGGATCCAGGCTCTTGCGGCTGACTTCCGACTCCGACCACCGGATCCATTCCTGAAGGCGGGCGAGCCCGAAGCCCGCACCATGTAGCGGCAGTTCAAGCCGCTTCAGCTGATCTCGGGTCCGGCTGCGGGAGGCCGGGATCTCGGCCGCGTGCTCCGGGAAAGTGGTCAAAGACAACACGTTTCATTGGCGATCTGTTGTTGTCCTTGACCACTTTCCGGAATGCCGTTTACCGGATGTCGACGAGGAGGGCCGGGAAAACTGGTCCAGCCAGGCTCCATCAGCTGGTGTGTGAGCCCGGGTCGATCATGGACCGCACGTTCGAGATCGCATTCCTCGATGCAGGCGTCGAGGCGTACGTCTTCACCTTCGGCTAGCGCGGCAAGGTCGTTGAGCATTCAAGAGGCGGGTCGGACCGCCACGTAGGTGAGGACGGCGACGCCGTCACCGGCTGTCTGGGTGTCGACCAGCCGCATAGGTTTCTTGTCGCTGGTCTCGCCGAAGAGGCGCTTGCCGGCCCCGAGCACGACCGGAAAAATCTTCAGCCGCAGCTCGTCGACCAGGTCCTGCTCAATCAGCGCGCGCACGAGCTGGAAGCTAGCCGGCACGAGGATCCCTCCTCTGAGCTCTTGCTTCAGCTTCGAGACCTCTGCTACCGGGTCGCCCCTGAGTACCGTCGAGTTGTTCCAGGCGGGATCCTCGAGGGTCGAGGACACGACATATTTGGGCAGGCTGTTCAACCTGTCTGCCAACGCTCCGCTCCGGGATGGCCAGCGCGCAGCAAACCACTCGTAGCTCCGCCGGCCCAGCAGCAAGGCCTCGGCGTCCAGCGCCTCGTCGAGCGCGAGTTTGTTGAGCTGTGGGCTGTCCTTGATCAGGCCGACCCAACCGCCGACCTTGAAGCCCTCGTCACCGGCCGGGTCCTGGATGACTCCATCGAGCGAGACGTTCTCGCTGACGACGATCGTTCCCATTTCGGTTCTCCTTTCGTTGGCCTTGTCAACTACCTCCTCAGCCCTGGGCGTCAGTGAGTTGCTCGGGCAGGCCGAAGCGCGGGAAAAGTTCGGGCGAGCGGAAGGCGGTGATCTCCACGATCCGCGTGGACCGGAAGGTGAGCACGATGATGGTTTCCGGTCTGAAGGCGGCTCTTTGCTCATCCCAGAGGTAACCCGCGACGGCAGGTTGGCCGTTGGCGCCGGTATGAAGGAGCTGCCAGCGTTTTCGGTGCGAGAGCGGCCAGCTGCGGAGGAAAGTCGCGATGGCGTCGCGGCCCCTGTACCAGCTTGGCCACGGTGGCATCGTCATGCGTGCGTCGTCGGTGAGCATCGCGACCACGGCGTCGACGTCGTGGCGTTCCCAGGCATCTGCGAAGCGGGTGACGATCTGGCGCAGCTCGCTGTCCCCGAGCCCCCGCAGCGTCGCCTGCTGCGTGCGGCCGGGTACGCGCTGCTCGATCGCCTTGTGGGCCCGCTGGAGCGCGCTGTCGACGGAGACCGGCGTCATCTCGAGTGCGTCGGCGGTCTCCCGAGCCGAGAAGCCGAGGACGTCGCGGAGTATGAGGACCGCCCGTTGCCGGGCTGGCAGGTGCTGGAACGCGGCAGCGAAGGCGAGCTCGATGCTCTCACGCTGTTCGTAACGCGCGTCCGGGCCGAGCATCGAGGCTTCGAGTCCGAGCTGGGCGTCGGGGTAGGGCTCGAGCCAGATCGACTCAGTGAGCGGTTCGCCGAAGGCTACGTGTGGATCGGCCGCCGGACCGTAGTCGATCGGGAGCACACGCTTGGGCCGCTTCTCGATCATGCGCAGGCTGGCGTTGGTGGCGATCCGATATAGCCAGGAGCGGAGCGAGCTTCGACTCTCGAAGCCGTCGAGTCCGCTCCAAGCGCGAAGCATCGTCTCTTGAAGCGCGTCGTCGGCGTCGTGCAAAGAGCCGAGCATGCGGTAGCAGTGCGTGCGAAGCTGGGCCTGGTAAGGCCCGATGAGGAGGGCGAACGCCTTCTCGTCGCCTACGCGGGCAGCTTCGAGCAGCTCGCGTTCGTCGGTCATCGCTTCGGCTCCCAAAGAGCGATCTCTCCGGCCTGCGGGCTGGAGACGACGCTGCGCCAGCCGAACGGTCCTTCCCGCGGTTCGAGAAGCACGACTGCTCCGAGCTCCCGTGCCCGGTCTGTCGAACGGTCGATCCGGTCGACCTCGACGTAGGGCAGCCAGAGCGGCCGGCCTGTGCCGCACTCGACGACCCCGCCACCCAGCTGCCCACCCATGTCGAAGGCGAGGTACGAGCCGGCCGCGGCTCGGACAACCTGCGCGCGCCAGTCGAGCAGTTGTGCATAGAAGGCGGTTGCCCGCACCTGATCGGAGGTGTGAAGCTCCAGATGCACGACCGGCCGGGGAGGTGTTTGGTTGGCGCTCATGTCAGCGTTGATCCCGGCAGGCATTCAGAGCCATCGCGCTCACCGGCTTCGTCACTTGCTCTCGTATTCGTCGTGTCGGCGGATCCAGAGCTGCCACGCCTCGCCCTCGTCGCGGCCCTTCGGTGCGCGGTCGAGGATTGGGTAGTAGCCCATGACGAACTCCAATCCGCGCCACGTCGTCGAGTACGTGTGGTAGACGGAGTCGTTGTCTCGTACGAACGTACTGAAGCCGGGGCTCTCGGTGAGGTAACCGGCGACGTCGGTGTCCGTCGCGCTGGCGTTCTGCTCGACGATCGGCGGTAGCCCGCTCCCCGTCATCTGCTCTACGACCTCTCGGCCCTGTTCCTCCGTGTGCGAGAAGCCGAGGTCGAAGTTGAAGTCCGTGTGCGCAGTCGAGACCCAGGGAAGGCTCCAGCCCATGCGGCGCTT
>DATHIJ010000371.1:0-2665 GCA_035489975.1 Propionibacteriaceae bacterium
CGAGGCGCTGCTTGCCAGTCAAGGTCGGCCTGAGCTCCTCGGCTGCGCAGTCCTCCGTCGCGCCCGTACGCGTCGTCCTGGTTGATGCTCCACGCGTGGGCGCCGTCGACTCAGGGCCTGTCGATGCTGTCGAAGCCGAGGGATCCACCGCCGACGGCGTCGGTATGGATGTCGGCATCGAGGTTGGTGATGCCGAACTCGGCATTGCATACCCCGCGACGGAAGGCGACGGATTCGAATGAGCTGCCGAGCCGATGCTGGCGCCGGTGATGATCAACAGCACAGCGAGTGCGAGCACCATCGTTGCGCCAAAGACCAGTCCGCGCCGCGCCCAGTACGTCTGCGCAGCTTCCGGGCCGACCGGGCGTAGCAGGCCGCTCATAGAGGCGAGCCTAGGGAGCACGACCTGGCCCCGGGTGGAGGCACGCCGCTCCGGAGGGAGCCGTTGGAGCTATCGGGCGCGGATCGTGCTCCACCTGCTGAGGAGGAGCGACGGGACATTCCTTGCGTCCCGGAGCGACGACGAAGTCGGCGGAGCGCGATCGCAGCGAGCCTAGTGAGCCATCAGGCAGAGTACGGTGGCGCAGGTGTCCACCGGTGTCGAGAATCGGCCGCTGTCGAGCAGCCGAGCCCGGGCTGCGGTTGGGCGGATCCTGAGCTGGTACGCCACGAACGCGCGCGATCTGCCGTGGCGACGTACAGGCGCAACACCGTGGGCGATCATGGTCAGCGAATTCATGCTGCAGCAGACCCCGGTGGAGCGGGTCCGCCGCCCATGGCAGGCCTGGTTGGAGCGGTGGCCCACGCCTGCATCGCTCGCCGCGGCGGCGCCTGGTGACGCCGTTCGAGCCTGGGGCCGCCTCGGCTACCCACGACGAGCACTGCGGCTGCACCAAGCCGCGCAGATGATCATGAACGACTTCGACGGCCAGGTTCCCGAAGATCGCGAGGCCTTGCTGAGACTGCCCGGGGTTGGCTCGTACACGGCTGCGGCGATCCAGAGCTTCGCGTACGGCCGACGCGAGATTGTCCTCGACACGAATGTCCGCCGCTTGTTAACGAGGTTGACTCAAGGCGTCGCCTACCCCAGTTCGGCACCGACTGGGCGGGAGCGAACCCTGGCCGAGCAGCTGGCTCCGCGGAGCCCTCAACGCGCGGCGCGTTGGGCCGTCGCCTCAATGGAGCTCGGCGCCACGGTGTGCCGGGCGCGCACTCCCAACTGTGCTGCCTGCCCCGTAGCGAGTCTGTGTGCCTGGCGTGAGGCGGGCTATCCGGCGTGGGAAGGGGCTCCGCGACGCGCTCAGGCATATCAGGGGACCGATCGGCAGTGCCGGGGCGCCTTGCTCGCTGTACTCCGATCCACCCACGAGCCCATCGCGGGTCGGGAGTTGGCGCAGGCATGGCAAGATTTGGAGCAGCGCGACCGCGCGCTGGCCTCGCTTGTACTAGACGGGCTGGTGGTCGCCATAGACGATCGATGGTCGCTGCCAGGCTAGGTCTTTGACGCCGCGTGATGAGGAGGCAGTTGTCTCATGCCCGAACTTGCCCCGACCCTTCCACTGCGCACCGGTGCTGATATCCCGGTGCTCGGAATCGGCACATCGCCGCTCCAGGGCGCCGAGTCAGCAACTCAAGTACGAACCGCTCTCGAGGCCGGCTATCGACTGATCGACACGGCCGAGAACTATCGCAACGAGGATGCGGTCGGACAAGCAATCCGGGACTCCAAGATCGATAGGTCCGAGGTCTTCATCACCACGAAGTTCAACCGCCGGTGGCATAGCGTTGACGGCGCGCGGCAGGCGTACGAGGCGAGTCTCAAACGGCTGGGCGTCGACTACATCGATCTGTTGTTGGTGCACTGGCCGAACCCGGACCAAGATCGCTACGTCGACGCACTGCGTGGCCTGGATGCACTGCTCTCCGACACTGGACTCCGCGCCATAGGCACCTCCAACTTCAAACCTGCCCACCTGCAGCGAGTGCTCGATGAGACCGGCATCACCCCCGCTGTCAACCAGATCCAGCTGAGCCCCCATTCGACGAGGAGCGCCAGCCGGGCCTACCACGCAGCCCACGGCATTGTCACCGAGTCGTATAGCCCGCTTGGCGCGTCCGGCGACGAGCTGAGGAACGATCCGGTGATCACGGGAATAGCGAAAGGTCACGGGAAGTCCGCAACGCAGGTCGTGCTGCGATGGCACATCCAACTCGGCCTCGTCGCAATTCCGCGTTCCGGAAATCCGGGCCGGATCGCAGAGAATATCGACATCTTTGACTTCGAGCTAAGCGAGCAGCAAATGGACACAATCAGCGGACTCGACCGCGGCGAATCAGCGGTCACTGATTCCGATGTAGTCGGGCATTAGCGCCTTGACATCGGCTCCAATAGTGCGGTCAGTCCGGCGCCGGCTGATCTAACGTTGGCGACGTACGCGTCGCGCCGATGCTTGCAATCACGACGCAGGCCATGGCTAGCCATTGCACCAAGCTCAGAAACTCCCCGAGCACGATCATTGCCGCGAACGCGGCCGCGGCGGGCTCCAAACTCATCAAAATGCTGAAGACTCGCGGCGGAATGCGACGTAACGCGATCAGCTCGAAGCTGTAAGGGATGACAGAGCTGAGCAGACCAACCGCGACCCCGAGCGCGAGGATCATCGGG
>DATHIJ010000372.1:0-2845 GCA_035489975.1 Propionibacteriaceae bacterium
GGCGAGGAATTCGTCGAACTGAGCCATTCCGCCGGAAGTACCGAGGGAGGCGCCCGGGTCTATCGGGTGAAGCCCGCCAAGGTCATCGCGTTCGGCGACGCGCACGGCCAGACCACCTACCGCTTCTGAGACTCCCCACTCGGCTGGGGAGCACCCGCCAGCATCGGCTTCGCCATCTTCAGGTGCAGACTGCGTGAAATATGAGTCCCCATTAGCTGACCGGCCAGCGGTACACCGCGAGTGCCAGAAGCGGAACGGCTTACGGGCCCTGGCCAGGGTCGCCGCTGTGCACGCCTGTAGACCGCGTTCGACAGCGACCGGCGTGGACGCCGACGCTTGGTCGAGAGTCTTGGCGGGGGGGAGAGAGAGCGTGTGCTCGCGGGTCGTGATCTTGGGCCGTTACGTGTTGACCCGCCCCAAGGGCTGCGGCCGACCACGTCGATGTACGCGCGACTCTCGTTGCGCGTACTTTCGAGACTTGCTCGGGGTCAACGCCAAGATTGACCTCGTTGGCCCAGCTGAGCGAGCTGGCGAGCATCGCGGAGGTGTGCAACGGCGTCTGTGGACCGTAATGTGCGGCCAGCTGGAGTTATCAATTGGAGTCGGGATCTGACGGCCTGGCGGACGGATACGCGGTTCGTACGTTGATGTCGCCGAACAGCGCCAGTGCGCGAATCCGAACGGTGGGCGCAGCAGCTGGAGCACTGCCGGTATCGTCTACAACCCTCCCTGGCAGAGGCGTTGCCACTAGCGATACTCCGACGTTGGGCGGTACCACTATCGTCACGTCACCGAGGTACGCCCATACTCTGACGTCCAGGCCGTCGACCGGGATCACCGCATCCCGCAAGTCAATCTCCGCATTTCCCCACACGGCCCAGGAGCGCAACCGCTGAGCCACCTCGCCCCGGGGTCTCAACGAGGCGCTCCGCAAGATTGCACGGGCATGCTGCGTTCCGGCTTTAACGAGGGCGGCGTTGTCGGCTCTCACAGGGAGCCGTTCACCGTGTGGAATATCCGCGGTTAGATTCTCCAACTCGGCTACGTACTGCGCCGCCAAGACTTTGGACACTCGCTCGCTATGCTGCTCGGCCGTAATCCGGCCGTCGACCAGAGCCTGCCGAAGCGCTCGGAGTGCCTCTTCGCGATCCTCGTCCGAAGCAAGCCACTCGGACCGTTGATCATCTGCCAACATGCCCTCACGATAGTGCGGGAGCCAGTGATCAAATCGAGCGCGCTGCTTTGCCTTCCATTGCAGTGGCTTGGGCGACCGCCGCCAGAACCGACTGCTATCCAGATCGCCGAGCAAGGCAGAACCTGCAGCTTCGCACCGGCAGGCCTCAGCGCAGATGCAGCAGTATTCGCGCCATCGACGATCAGGACCCGCACTTGGACTATGCCAGGCAGGTGTCTTCTTCTTCTTCTCCCAGTGGCTGCTCAGGGTGTCCTGCCCGTGATTGGCGGGGGCGTGAAGCCGCCGGTCAGCCGCCGCCATTGGCCCGGCACCGACGACGGATTCACCGCCGTCACCCGGGCTCACCGGCCTGGATCGCCCGACCCAGTGACCGAACTCGTAGTCACCGTGCTTGCCGCGTCCGCCGCCCCGTTCGGCCTCGCGCTGCTCTCTAGTCCACGTTCCGGGACCCCTTCTCAACAGCCGTATCGGAGTGGACCGTCTTCGTCGCTGAGTTCGTTATGTGGGGTTCTCCGACTGCTCCGGTCTGGCCTCGAAACCTGTCGGCGCTTCACTGTCGTTGTTCGGCGGGTGCGCCGTGATCGGCCTACAGGCGAGGGCGCACGGTGAGTCTGCCCACGATCTCGTCGGCATGGTTGACGATCAGGGAGATGTGGCCCTCGCTCGAGTGGTAGGTGGCGCTGCAAGCCGGCAGTTCGGCAGCCACGGCGCTTGCTACCTTAATCGGGACTTCGCGGTCGCGTCCGCCGTGCCAAAGATGTCTGGGTGCGTAATGTCGCGAAGCGGGAACCCTCTGCGGAGATCATCGCCCCAACCAGCGCAGTCCGCTGCTGCTTAACGGTCGGTGATTTCAGCCGAACGCCTGTGCGGCTGCGGCGACGACCTCATCGTGTGGCACGTCGCGCAGGTGCTGAGCGATGTTCCAGCGATGCCCGAACGGGTCCTCAAGCTGGCCATGCCGGTCACCCCAGAACATCTCCGCCAGCGGCTGACGAATCTCCGCGCCCGCCGCCACCGCCTGCGCAAACACCACCTCAGCGTCAGCGACCTCAAGGGCCAACACCACCGGCGTACCGCCAATCGAGGGCGGCGCGAGCACCCCCATCTCAGGGAACTCATCGGCTATGTGCAGCAGACCGTCGCCAATCCGCAACTGGACCGACATCAACCGCCCATCAGGAACTGGGATCCGGCTCACCTCCTCGGCCCCGAAGGCGTCGCGGTAAAAAGCCACGGCGCGCTCGGCGCCCTCAACGACAATGTGGGGAGTGATTGGCATGAGCCGAGCCTAGATTGCCAGCATCGGGGAGCCTCGAACGCTGTTGCCGCCCAGCAGTGTCACATGGGGACCCGCTTGCGGTGCACCAGTGAGGCACCGCTCAATGGGCGCGACCGACAGGGGCCTGGCTCACCTTGTGTTGTGCGCGAGACGCCCCGTGTGGACAGCGGCCTACGGGCCGCCTGCTGGTGCCGATGCGAGCCGCGTGCTCAGGCCGGGCGCCCGGCTGCCAAGGCCACGCCCCGCCCCTGTCGGCGCAGGAAGCCCCGATATCCGATGATCGCCACCAGCAGGAGCAATACGCCCAGCCCGATTTGCATCTCATGAGTGAGACCCGGTGGATAGATCACCTGGACCAGGTAGTGCGCGAT
>DATHIJ010000373.1:0-6201 GCA_035489975.1 Propionibacteriaceae bacterium
TCCGGTATGACGACGAGCAGATGGCGGCGCGCTTCCTCGCCATGTTCACCAAGCTCGGAACGCCGAGACGGGGTCACGGGCCCTCGGCCAGACGCTGGTGGACTTCTTCGCCCTCGGCCAGGAGGCGGTGGCCAAGCAGTACGCCGACACGACCCTCGATTGTGCGGACGGTCGGCATGTGTCAAGCGTCGCCGACGACATTGACAACGCGACCTGGTCCGGTATCAACATGTTCCGTACGTCCGTAGGGGACCCATGACTGACAAAGCCGGTGCCTATCGCCCGGTAGCTACGATGCCGAGAACCGGACAGCTCCGGCTAAGGCGCGCCTTTTCATGTGAGATTCGCCATTGTTCTCAAACGACGCCTTGGTGCTGATCAAAGCCGACCGGCTCACAGTCCTCGTGATCTTCGCCGCCTCGTCCCGGGAAGCTGCATGTGTCGAACCGGAAAAAGCGAAGACCATGGCGCCTAGAATCAAGGTTGAGCTCCATGCCAAAGGCAGGATGCACGTAAGACCCGCTCGATGAAATGCCCGGAACCCGGGGGACGCTAACCGCAACAATCCGGTCCGCATCCGGGCCGGTGTGGGCGGGTTGAGGAGCCTGGCGCGAGGCCGCTCACCTCAACTCCTCCGGAGTGAGTGGACCAGATTCTTTGGTAGGCGGCAGGTAAGGCATGTAGGGCAAGACACCCCGAGATGCCGGGAGACGCTTTCTTGTAATCCCTTGCGTGAACACCACCCCAGTTGCTGTTACGAACGCCGCCGGCTGGGTTTTCTTGGCCAGGCGAAGGTCGCTGCGTTGCGGCTGGCACGAGCTCTGTACTGGTGCATGCCAGTGGCGAGATATGTAGACGTATGTATTCGTAATGGTAGTTAGCGTCGACTGTGATCAGCTGGCGTCGAACAGTTGAGCCGATACCTCGATCTGATGCGCCGCGACACGCTGCTCGGCACCGTGCACGGCATCCTGGCTGCGCAGCTGATCAAGCCGCAGGCCAGGGTGCTGGCCAACGACCGCGGCATCAGCTGCGTGACAGTCGACTATGACCTCTTACGGGGACTGGACAGCGCTGACGACCGACTGTTCTAGGGAAATTCAGGCGCCTCTCACGGCTGGGACGCCTGAGCGAACGCCGGCTTGTCAGATGGTGTGTCGCTGTCAGGTACCTCCGCGCGGGAGTCGCCGCTCTGATCGTCGACTCCAGCGTGCTCAGCTTCTTCGCCTGGCTGGTGCAGCGCTGCTGCCTCGTCGGCCTTACCATCCTCAGTTTGTTCGTCAGCCTCGTTCACGGGATTGCTAACTGTGGGATCGCTTTCTATCTCGGCCGCAGGGCTGCCGTGGCCCGAGTTGGCATCGGCCTCCGAGAATGCCGTGTCATACACCTCCGGCACGTCAGGCAAATTCTCCGCGGTCTCCACTGCCAGCGCACCCACCGAAGCGAGCTGGTTGAGCATGGCGTGCTTACGCCGAGTCAGCAATTCCTGCTCATCCCTCATCTGGCGGCGCCGCAGCGCCAGCTCCTGACGTGCTCTCTCGTCGATGATCGCGGCCTGGTGGCGCGCTCGATCGATGATCTTCTCCGCCTCAGCACTAGCCTCAACCTTGATCCGTTCTGCTTCCGCCTGCGCTTCGCTGCGTAACTTGGCTGCTTGCTCGGTTTCCGAAGCTAGATGCTCGCCAGCGGACCGTTGCAATGCGGTCGCCTTCCCCAGCATGTCCTGGATGGCCCGGTTCGTCGATTCCTGCGCTTCCTTCAGCTCAGCCATCACATGCTCGCGTCGGTCTGCCGCCTCCTGCCGCAAAGCCGCATTGTCACGTTCCGCGGCTGCGAGTAATTCCTGCGACTCAAAACTGGCGGCCTTGTGCATACCAGTGGCGGTTTCTTCTGCCTCAGTGCGAACAGCGTCGGCCTGCAGTCGTGCTGAGGCGAGCAACTGCGCAGCCTCAGCTGTAACGCGCTCTTTGAGCTGCACCGCATCTCGCTCAATCTGATCTCGCATTGCATCCAGCTCGGCCCGCTGGGCATCTCGCATCTCTGCTATTTCGGCGTACCCGCTCTGCCGTAGCTCGTCGATTTCGGCCTGTCTCTGGGCGCTCAGCCGATCGGCCTCCTGAATGGCGGCTTGGGTGATGTCGGATGCCTGCTCCTCGGCAATGTGCAGCATCTCTTGAACCCGACCGCCGAGCGCGGAGAAGTCGGCGTGATTCGCGCGTGCATAGGCGTCGTCAAGCGCCCGCCGAAGCTCGTGGTTGTAAGTGATCAAGGAGTCATATTGCTGCAGCAACTGAGCGATTTGTGCCTGTGTCGCTCGCACAAAATGATCAACGGCCTGGCGCTCATATCCTTTGCGCGACAGGGGAAAGCGGCCGTCCTCCAAGTGCGAGTCACCTGTTGGGGCTGTGTTCACGCCGGCTCCTTACACACTAAAAGTGCCGTTACCCCGAGTCATCTCAGGGTAACGGCACCCGAAGCCTAGGGCCAGCGGCGTGTCAGCGATGATCAGCGCTGCGGGCCGCCGTGAGTTATTTTGACTTGGCGCCTTCGCCGGACAGGTCGGACGGGGTGACGAGCACAGTGGCATCACCGTCGATCTCAATCTCGTCGGCTTCGGCTGGCGACGTGCGACCTTTGCCACCGTTCTTGCCCTGGCGTGCGTTGCTGCGGGCTGGGGTGTCCTCGTCTGGACCCGCAGGCGGCAGCATGTCTGGACGCATCACTGTGCGATCTCCGACCTCGCCGTCCAAATCCTTGGGGTCGTCCAGGTCGGGGAAGGCGCTTGCCGTTTGTTCCGCGAGTGCCGACAAGCTGGCGAGCTGGCTCAACACTGCCTGCTTGCGCTGGTGCAGCAACTCGGTCTCACGACGCAGCTGCTGCTTCCGCCATGCGAACTCCTGCTGGGTTCGCTCATTGATGGCCGCAGCCTGCTTCTTCGCTGTCGCTATCCGAGCCTCAGCCTCCTGTACCGCCGCTGCCTTGCTCTGTTCGGCTTCGGTCAGAGCCTCAGCGCGAATGCGTGCAGCTTCGCCGAGGTCACCCTCCAGGCGTTCCCCCGATTCCTTGTGGTACCTGGTCGCCTCTGCAAGCAGCGCAGCCGTCTTCTGCTGTGCCTCATCGTGTGCCGACTTGAGTTCAGCAATCGCCTGCTCCCGGTCGGCTGCCAGCTTGGCCCTGGCCTCTGCGGCCTCGCGCTCAACAGTGCGGCGCAGATTCTCGGTGTCGAGGTAGGCATTCTGTCGGGTCGCCTGTGCCTCATTGTCGGCCTCCCGGCGGACCGAATCGGCCTGCCGTCGGGCGGCCGCAATCAGGGCGTCGGCTTCGGCTTTGGCCTTGTCCACCTGGGCCTTGACCTCATCGCGCAACTTGCTGCGTAGCTGATCAATCTGGGCCGCACCGCCAGTTTTAATGGCGTCGCCCTCTCGCGCAGCGGAGTTGCGCAACCCGTCAGCCTCACGCCGCGCCTGTTCTTTGACCTTCTCGGCCTCGACTGTGGCGTTCTGCACCAGCTCGCGCGCTTGCTCTTGAGCGAGCCGGAGGATGTCGTTGGCCCGCCCGCCGAGGTTCGCATAGTCGACCTCTTTGGAGTCGGCGCCGTCGCCGGCCGTGGCGACTTCATCTTGGAGTATGGTCACTTGCTGCTCGAGCTGGGTGGCGTGTCTACGGGACTTGACGACGCTTTCCTCGAGTGTGCGGACGTAGTCGTCAACCGCCGTGCGGTCATAGCCGCGTAATGCGGTGGGAAAGTTTCCGACCGCGCTTGCTGTGTCGTCGAACAGGCCAAGCCCCGTATTGTCTGAAGCGTTCACCGCAAGAAACCCTCTCCGAGAAATAGGTATTGACGCCGAGTCCGTGCCCGCGTGAGCGACGGCCATTCGCCCAGCCCAATTCGCTCACCCGCTGTGCGGATCCGCCGCGGCGTGCTCGACCAACTCGAGCAGAACGCCGCCAGCGTCCCTGGGGTGGACAAAGTTGATCTGCGAGCCGCGGGTACCGGCTCTTGGTGCATCATAAAGCACCCGCACACCGCATTGACGCAGAATCTTGGATGCGGACCGGACATCTGAAACAGCGTAGGCCACGTGGTGCAGGCCACCCCCACCGCGTCTCACCAGAAAGCGCTGCAGTACAGAGTTTTCGGCAAACGGCAGCAAGAGTTGAAGCTGATTTCTTCCCACTACGCCGTCCCCGCTGCTCAGCATCACCTCGGATACCTGTTGGTCCAGGTTGTCTTCGCGATGCACCACCTGGAAACCCAACAGGTCGCGATAGAAGGCAATCGCCGCGTCCAGATCGGAGACAGCGACCCCGACATGATCAAGACCGAGCAGATCGGGCAGCACACCCCCGAGATCGGAGGGCATTCTGGTCATGGACATTAGGGTGCCAGACTGGTGTCGAATAGAGCACCGGACGTGATAGTCAGTGCGCGGCCGCGAGCGTGGAGGTGGAGATGGGCTCAGTAATCGTCGGCGGGGCGCGTACGCCGATCGGCAAACTGCTTGGTGGTTTCAAAGACGTATCCGCTACAGAGCTTGGCGGCTACGCCATCGCAGCGGCACTTGAGCGCTCGGGGGTTTCCCCGGAACACGTCGACTATGTCGTGTTGGGTCAAGTGCTCCAGGCCGGCACCGGTCAGATCTCCGCCCGACAGGCGGCGGTGAAGGGCGGGATCGCCATGTCGGTCCCAGCAGTGACGATCAACAAGGTGTGCCTTTCAGGTCTGAACGCGGTGGCCCTGGCTGATCAACTGATCAGAGCTGGTGAGTGCGATGTGGTCGTCGCTGGTGGCATGGAGTCGATGACCCAGGCTCCGCACCTATTGCCGCGCTCGCGGTCTGGTTTCAAGTACGGCGACGTGACGATGATCGACCACATGGCGTATGACGGCCTCTGGGATATCTTCACCGACCAGGCGATGGGTGCGCTGACCGACGACTGCAATCGCGGCGAGCAGCTGGTCAGTCGTGAAGATCAAGATGCTTTCGCGGCGCGTTCGCATCAGCGCGCTGCCGCCGCGACGTCAAGTGGGGCCATGGCGGAGGAAATTGTTGTGGTCCGCGTCCCACAGCGTCGCGGTGACGATCTGGTGATCGAGCGGGACGAAGGCATCCGCGAGGGAGCGACGGCGGAGTCGCTTGGCAAGTTGCCACCCGCGTTCGTGCGGGACGGCTCCATCACGGCTGGTTCATCCAGCCCGATCTCAGACGGCGCGGCGGCCATGGTTGTGGCGAGCAAGGAGGCGGCTGCACGGCTGGGGCTCAACCCGATTGCCGAAATTGGTGCGCATGCGAGCGTCGCAGGTCCCGACTCCTCCCTCCAGCTTCAGCCGGCAAACGCGATCAACGTTGCTGTGAAGAAGCAGCAGATCAGCCTCTCCGACCTGGACTTGATCGAGATCAACGAGGCATTTGCAGCCGTTGGTGTGGCGAGCGCCCGCGCTCTGGGCTTGAGTGCCGATGAGATGGACGAACGCGTGAATGTGAATGGTGGTGCGGTCGCGCTCGGCCATCCGATCGGTGCTTCGGGCGCCCGGCTGGTGCTGACCTGCGCCATGGAACTGAAGCGACGTGGTGGCGGGACTGGTGTTGCCGCGCTCTGCGGTGGTGGTGGGCAGGGCGATGCCTTGATCATCACCGTTCCGGGAAATGGCAGTTTCCGCTAAGCGGGACGGCGCCCTTGTCCCTAGACCGTGACGAAGTACGCGACGTCGTTGCCGCTGTGCGGTTGGGCAATCCGCGGGCACTAGGCCGCTTGATCAGCTGGATTGAGAACGGCTCGCCAGCACTACCGATGATCATGAAGGAGCTTGCGCCGGACACTGGGCACGCGCACATCGTCGGTCTCACTGGCGCGCCTGGGGTTGGCAAGTCGACGACTGTGACCGGTCTGGTCAGCGCGCTCCGAGAGCGCGGTGAGCGGGTTGGCGTACTGGCGGTGGATCCGAGCTCCCCTTTCTCTGGCGGAGCCCTCCTCGGAGACCGGGTTCGCATGCAGGAACACGCGCTCGATCGCGACGTATACATCAGGTCGATGGCGACGAGGGGTCATCTCGGCGGACTTGCCGTTGCGACCCCGCAGGCACTTCGGGCCTTCGACGCCGCGGGATTTGACACTGTGATCGTCGAGACGGTCGGGGTCGGACAGTCAGAGCTCGAAGTAGCCGAGATGGCGGATACGATCATCGTCTTGCTGGCACCT
>DATHIJ010000374.1:0-3611 GCA_035489975.1 Propionibacteriaceae bacterium
TTAGCTGACGGAGTCCGACGGGCTTTGCTAAATACACTGCGGGCCAACACCAACGGCCAGACTGGAAGGCCCAACCAGCCGATGGCCGCGATGGCCACGCCAGGTATGACGAAGGCGAGTTGGGCCGGCGAACCCCCTGGAAAGAGCATTCCGGCCCCAGCAATGACCAGACCCACCGGAAGGGACACCGCGAGCAACAACCCGAAGCGGGTGACCGATCGCGGCAGTGCGCCGTGCCGGTGGCCGTTCGAGCTGACCGTGATCACCCAGGCATAGATCACCAAGAACGTCGCCACGACGAGCACCACCTGCACGTCGAACTCCAGGACACCAGCGACAAGCAGCAACTGCAGGACGGCGACAACCACCATGGCCCCGACCGCCGCAGCCGTCGCTACCCGCATCGATCGTGTGCGCGGCAGCCACCTGCGCAAAACCAGCGCCACCGGAATGAATGTCAAGAACTGCACAACGATCACGATGTCGTTGGCGCTGCCAAGCCACATGAAGTCCTGGCCTGCCTCGGCCAGTGGACCGTTGACGCCGAAGGGCTGAGCCAGCAAGAAGAAGAGTACGAGCAGCACGTTGGCCACCAGCCCGGTGATGCCGGAGGTCAACGCCCACAGCACCGGGCCGGCGGTCCGCTGCCGCGCAGGATAGGTCTCGGTAAGCATGTCGCCAGGCTCGGCGGGGAGGTGTCCCGCTGTCACGGGACCATGTCCCGTTCCGACCGGGATTCTTCGGAGAGCTGCGCGGCTGATTCAATTGCGGACACGGCAGGAACGTACGGCTGTGGCGTGGCACCCACATCCGTGGAAACACCTAACTTCGGCACTCATATTTGCGATGTGCCGCAGGAGCCCCAGAACCTAGAATTGACTTTCGTGCTGGAGTCCACCGAGCAAGCGGCCGAAGATTCGGAAACGCGGGCCCAGCTCATAGCCGAAGCACGGCGGCAATATCAGGCCGGTGCCGTCGCACAAGCCTGGGCTACCTGCGCGCACGTTGCCGAGCTCAGTCGATTGGCCGATGATCCGGCCACGATGGCGGACGCCGCCACTGTTATCCGAACGATGACCAACTCAGCGGTGACCGGCCGAGTGCACGCGTTGTGCATCGAGGCGCTGGCTCGGCTTGGGGATGCTGATCCGGTGCGCGAAGCTCGTGTGCGCGCCCAACTGGTGGCGACATCGAACCCCTTCGTGCTCGAGCAAGAGCGTCTCGGTGCCGACTCCGAGGTCGACGATGCTGAAGCGTCGTTCCTTCGGCTGCAGGCACGGCGTGCCGAGCTGCTCGGTCCGGCGCACATCGGTGATCAGCTCAAGATCGCCGACGCCTCGATCGAGCTTGGCAGGCGCACCGGTGTCGACGAGTACATCTGTTGGGGCCGTCGTTGGCGCATGGACGCGTACGCGGTGCTGGGGAGCCGGCTAGACCTGGTGGCAGAGCTCAACGCGATCACCCCACTTGTGGAACGGATGAGCCATCCTGGCTGGCAATCCTTTTTGATCTTGGTCAACGCATCCCAGCGGCTCATGGACGGCCGATTCGCTGAGGCGACGAGCCTCATTGAAGAGGCGTCGCGACTTGGCGGGCCGGAGAGCGAGGCAGCGTCGTTCCATGCGATCTATGCGTGGGAGATTGCGGCGCTGACGGGTGACAACTTGGAGGCGGTTGAGACCGCCGTGCGCAGGGTGGTCGACGGTGGGCCATACATGGCGCGTGGGTGGCTCTGCCTGGTGTTGATGGCTCGTGGCAAGCGCGATGAGGCCGCGATGTTGTGGAAGTCGATAGCTCCTCATGTTCACCGTTTTCCCGAACGCGCAGCCGAGTGGATGATCGCAAACGTCGGAAATGCCGAAGTCTGCGCTTGGCTCGGTGATACCGATACCGCACCGACCATCTATGAGCAGCTGCTCCCGTTCGCCGGCCTGCAGTCAATTGGCCTGGCGGCTGGACCGTACGGGGGCCCGGTGGCGCTTGCGCTTGGCCGGCTGGCGTTCGTGGTGGGCCAAGTTGATCAAGCTCGGCGACATCTGCTCAGCGCGCTGCGTAGCTGCGAGGAGCTGCACGCGCTGCCGCATCTTGCCCTGACTCACGCCGAGCTCGCCAAGACCGACGGCCTGCACACCCGCTCAGGCAATGAGCACGCCGAGGCGGCGCTACGGATCGCCCACCGACTTGGGATGCGCCCGCTCGTGGCCGAGCTGACGAGCCTGCTGCCCGCAGCCACCGGATCTGACCCGCAGCTCACGAGCCGCGAGCGCGAGATCGCCGCTTTGGTTGCGGCCGGCCTGAGCAATGGAGCTATTGCCGGCCGGCTGACTCTGTCAGAGCGCACCGTCGAGAACCACGTCAGCCACATCTTGCGCAAGCTGGGCCGCTCGTCCCGTGCGGGAGTCGCCAGCTGGTACGCCACATCTGGCTGACCCGCTCGCGCGCCCCAAAGGGGTCCTTGCCGTCCGCAATCGCCACAAGCACCAGGAGAATTGGGTCGTGAGTGCGTCAGCGTCGGTGAAGGCGGCCAAGCGCAATGCCTGGCGCACAGCCCTCGCTCGCCGGGCGCCGGCAGTTGTCGCGGTCGTATTAGTCCTGCTCGGCGTGATCGCCGTCGCGGTACGCCTCGATGCACCTTCTGACGGAACAGTCGTCTCGTTCTATCGGACCGATGGCGTCGTCGTCGACGTACCGAGACCCATCGACGGTCCCGGACTGCAGACCGGCGACGTCGTGATCGGGATTGCCGGACATCGCCTCGCCGACGGGCTGGGCGGCCTTACCCGCCCGCAGCTGGGGGAGGAGATCGCGTACGACATCATGCGTGACGGGACCGCGCAGGTCACCGTCCGCGTCGACCGCACCGACCCGTACCCGCTCCTAGTGGCCGGATGGGGAAACCTAGTCTTCGTCTTCGCGCTGGCGGCGTTGACGACGGCGCTCTACCTGCGGCGGCCGGAGGAGCCGTCGACAACCCCGCTGCTGATGGGGGCCGCCGGCTTGCTCGGCAGCACTCTCGCCTTTGTTGCGGGAATTCCGGCACTCGCGTTGGCGACCGGCGGCCCCGTGCTCTGGCTGTACAACTTGTGCGTGATCGGCGTCTACTCCCTCGCCTGGGGTGGAGGGCTCGCCTTTACGCTGCAGCTACCGCAAGAAGATCGAGGGCTCCGGCCCCGGCGAGCGGTGGTTCGAGTGGCCTACGCCGCCCCACTTGTGCTGATCCTGGTCTGGATGGCAGCCGTGGCGGTGTTCGCGCCCAACGCGCTGCGCTGGTTCGATCTCGTGTATGCCGGCACGACGGCGCTGGTGGCAGCAACACTCGTGACAGTCGGGGTGCTGGGCATCCTGGCGTACCGGCGCAGCCGCAATCCACTGACCCGCAGCCGGCTGCGATGGGTGGCCGGCGGCAGCATCGCGGCCGGCCTGTTCGGTATCGCCGGCTGGCATCTGCCCGAGCTCGTCATGGGCCACCAGCTACTGCCTTCGGGCGCGATAGGCCTCTCCGCGCTGCCATTCGTAGCAGGGATCGCCGTCGCGCTGCGCCGGCACCGGCTGTTCGACATCGAGCGGTTAGCCAACCGATCCCTGGTCTATGTGTCCCTGGTCGCCGTCCT
>DATHIJ010000375.1:0-4766 GCA_035489975.1 Propionibacteriaceae bacterium
CTACCCGACACGGCCGCCCCAATTAGCACCTCATAGGTGGACGGATGCAGACGATCCAGCCGCTGGCCCAGCACCAGCCGGATGCTCTCCGGCACCGAAACCTCATCCACCCGCACGTCAGAACGCACGCGGCCATGGTCATCGAGCATCACACCGGATTCCAAAAGGTGGAGGTAGACCTCCTCGACGAAGAACGGGTTGCCCTCGGTTTCCCCGTCAATCACTCGCACCAAGTGCTCGGGCGTCGGTTGCCCGGCGAGAGCTCGCAGCATCGTCCGTACGCCGTCGAAGGACAGCCGGCGCAGGTTCACCCGTTCCACCAGGCGCCGCTGCTCCATATGGACGATGACCTGGGCCAGCCGATGGGAGACGTCAACCTCCTGGTCTCGGTATGTGCCCAGGACCAACACGGGCATCTCGGGCAGCAGCGGGGCCAGGTGCTCAGTGAACAGCACGGTCGACTCGTCGGCCCAATGCAAGTCCTCCAGCACCAGCAGTAGCGGCTGGCCCCGCGCGGCGCGGTCAATGAACTCGCTAAGGCTGTTCCACACGTACCGGCGGGCGAGCTCAGCTGGCAGCTCGACGGGCGGCCGGATGTCCGGAAAGGCGCGCCGCAGCGCCGGCGCGATACGGGCGATCTCTGCAGCCACGTCACCAAGCGCCTCTAGCAGCGCCAGCGGGCTGCGCGGGTTGTTGATCGCCTGCTCGATCATCTCGACATATGGCAGGTAGGGCGGGGCGCCGGTCATTTCCACACAGTGCCCGGTGAACATCCGCATTCCGCGCGCTTGAGCCTCGTCGCCGATCTCAGCCACCAGCCGCGACTTGCCGACCCCTGGCTCCCCAGCGACCAACGCGAGTGCGCCGTCACCGGCCAGTGCGTCGTCGACAAGTCGGCGCAGGCTGGCCTGTTCGGCGTCACGCTCCACGAACGGCGTGAGCCGCGCGGACACAACAGTGGGCCGGGCGCCCACTGCGGTGTCGTTCCATGACACCTCGTAAAGCCGCCAGCGCTCCGGAAACCCCCGCAGCCAGAACGACCCCGAGTCGAGAAAAGCCCAATCCACCTGCGGCGCGGCTTGTTTGCGGACGTCGTCGGAGGTCAAAATCTGCCCACCGGCCGCCTCGGCCATAACCCGGGCTGCAACGTGCACGGCCTGCCCGAGCAGGTCGCCGTCGCGCTCGGCGACCTCGCCGACGTGAAGGCCGATGCGGAGCTCGACTGTGCGCTGCGGATTAGCGATGTTGTACTCATGCAATGCGAGCTCGATAGCGGCGGCAGCGCTGACCGCTGCAACGGTGGACGGAAAGGAGATGAGAAATCCGTCACCACCCAGGGACTTGTGCACACTGCCACCGAAAGCGATGACATTGTCATGCACGATCTCGGCCTGCATCCCCAGAATGTCGTCGGCATCCCGGTCGCCGCGGGCTCCCCGCAACGCAGCTGAGCCGACGATGTCGGTCATCATGATCGTGAGCACCTTGACTGAAGGGCTGCGATCCGTCAAGCCTGCCTCCGTGTTAGCTGCTTAGCAGCGAATCTGCCCGTTCAGACTACGCGCAGCACCGCTAACCCTGACCAGACGTTGTAGGCGCTCCGCCTCAGCGGCGTAGGCAGGCATGCTAAACGTGCGGTAAGCGGATAAAGCCTCCTCAAGCATCTCGGCGGCACGCTCGTGGTCGCCGGTGCCGCCACGATCCAACAGCATCCGGGCATGTAGGCGGCATAGGTCGGCCAGCTCGACCCGGTTGGACATCTGTGCGGCGACCTCCCGCGCGATGCCGAAGTGGCGTTCGGCTTCCTCCCACCGACGAGCCGCTGCGGCGGCGAGAGCGGCACGAGTCGACGCTAGCCTGCCGTCATAGCTGATCCATCTCTTGTCGTACTCGAGTACCCCTTCAAGAAGTGGAGACAGTGCCGCCGCCTCCTCGTTTAGACCACACAGGTAGAGCGCCTCAACGAAGTTGAGCAGGCAGCTCCACGAACCCATGCCGTTTGCCCGGTCGAGGCTGGGCAGCTTCGATCGGGCTGACTCGAAGAGTTCCATCACTTCGTCGGCGCGCCCGTGGTAGGCGAAGTGCCGCGCCAGCACCGCGACGCTTTGCCCGGCGAATGCGCCCGGCGGCTCCAGTTCGACGGCGTTTCGCAAGTGAACCTCGGCGCGCTCAGCATGGCCTCGCCGGTGCGCGGCCAGGCCCAGGTATAGGTGGCCGAAGTAGCGCCACGGCAGGCCGCCTCGCTCGCCAATGTCTACGATCTGCGGACCGAGCGCCTCCACTTGCGGCAGGTCACCGAGCATCGCGGCGACGCGGATCCGGTCGGAAAGCACCAGGAACTCCGCGCCAAGGTGACCCAGCCGCTCGGCGAGGCCAAGCGTCTTGTCGGCCAGTCGTGTCGCCTGCTCGCGACTGCCGAGATAGCCGTCTTCAAAGATCACGAACGCCTGCACGCTACAGAGATCCCACAGCGCGCTCTCTCGCTCGAACGTCCCTGCGGCCTGCAGGCCGACCCGGACTCCCTCTGCGAACTCGGCGTAGACGAAATGGTGGATGGTCTGCATGTGCAGCACGTCGGCAAGCGCTCGCTGGTTGCCCACCTGCTCAGCAAGCGCACGCGCCTGGTTGAAGGTGGCCGTCGCCGCGGCATAGTCGCTGCCTACGCTGATGGCAAACGCCAGTGCGGATAGCAGGCGAGCTCTGTCGGCGCTGACGGTGTTGCCGAGTGCCGCAAGCGTCCGCTGGCCGACCTGCACTCCCTCGACAAACCGGGCAGTCCACACCAGCTGGTACACCATGGCCCAACCCAACCGACCGATTGCCTCGACTTGCCCGAGCGTCTGGTAGCGGTCCAACGCATCGTTCATCGTGCGCAGCGCGTCTTGCCAGCGGCCCACGCTGCGGAGGGCCATCGCCAGCCGTTCCAGCAGCTGCGCTCGGCCGAGCTGATCATCGTTCGGGATCAGCGACAGCGCCTTCTCGAAGTAGTCAACCGCGTCGTCGAATGCCGCAGCGTCGAACGCCCGCTCACCCGCGATCCTCAAGTAGTGAACCAGGCTGTCCCGATCTCCGGTGCGCCCGGCATGGGACAGGTGGTAGGCCAGCTCTCCGGCGTGTGCCTCGAGATCGTCGGAGTAGAGCCGCGAGATTGCCCCCGCCGCCTGTTGGTGTAGCTGCTCACGCTCGATCGCAGAGACGCCAAACAGCAGCGTCTGGCGGATCAGCTCGTGGCTGAACATGAGCTCGCCAGTGGTCGTGACGGACGTGATGAGCCTGGCTCGCTCCGCTTCGTCGAATGCATCGACCAGCGTGTCATCGCTTGCGCCGGCAACCTCGCCGACGATCTCGGAGGTGAACACCCTGCCCGACACAGCGGCCGCGACCAGGACCTCGTGGGTCGACGCGCTCAGATGGCTCAGTCGTTGCATAAGTACCAGCCGGATGCTGTCGGGCACCGACACCTCGGCCAGCTCCGGGTCAGCACGCACCCGGCCATGCTCATCGAGCAGCACTCCCGACTCGACGAGGTGTAGGTAAACCTCCTCAACAAAGAACGGGTTTCCTTCGGTCTCGCGATCGATGATCCGCGCCAACTGATCAGATGCTGGCTGCCCGGCTAGCGCCTGCAGCATCGCGCGTACGCCATCGAAGGAGAGCCTGCGAAGGTTTATCCGTTCCACGAGGCGGCGGCGACCCAGCTGGCCGATGATCCGGGCCAGGGGATGCTGAAGATCCATTTCGACATCCCGGTAGGTGCCGATGACCAGCACCGGCATCTCGGGCAGCAACGGCGCCAGGTACTCAGTGAGCAGCAAGGTCGACTCGTCGGCCCAGTGGAGGTCTTCCAGGACTAGCAGGAGCGGCTGCGCCTGCGCGGCTCGGCCGATGAACTCACTGAAACTGTTCCACACATAGCGGCGCGCTAGTTCGGTCGGCAACTCAACTGGTGGCGGGATATTCGGAAAGGCGCGCCGCAGCGCCGGCGCGATACGCGCGATCTCCGCGGCCACGTTGCCAAGCGCGTTCGAGAGTGCCAGTGAGCGGCGCGGGCTGCTGATCACCTGTTCGATCATCTCCACGTACGGCAAGTACGGTGGTCCCCCGCTCATCTCCACGCAGTGCCCGGTGAGCTCACGCATCCCACGCGCTTGAGCCACGTCACCGATCTCGGTCACCAGCCGCGACTTGCCGATGCCTGCCTCGCCGGCTACCAGCACCAGCCTGCCGTGCCCGGAGAGCGCGTCGTCTAGGAGCCGGCGCAGACTGGCCCGCTCGGCTTCTCGCTCCACGGAAGGTGTGAGACGTGCCTGTTCAGCACGCGGCTGCACGCCCGCTGAGGCGTCGTTCCAGGACACCTCGTACAACCGCCAGCGCTCCGGGAACCCCCGTAGCCAGAACAGCCCCAAGTCGAGAAATGCCCAATCCAGCTGCGGCTCGGCGTGCTTGCGCACCTCGTCGGAAGTCAGTATCTGCCCGCCGATCGCCTCATCCATCACCCGGGCCGCCGCGTATACAGCCTGACCGGAGACGTCACCGTCGTGCTCGCGGACCCTCCCGATGGTAATCCCGATGCGGATCTCGACGGCGCGCTGCGGGTCGGCCTCGTTGTGCTCGTGCAACGAGCGCTGGATAGCGGCGGCGGCACGGACTGCTGCCACAGTGGACGGGAAGGAGATGAGGAACCCGTCACCCAGGGACTTGCTCACCTGGCCACCGGACGCTGTGACCTGGTCTTGGACGATTGCTGCCTGCAAACCCAGGATGTC
>DATHIJ010000376.1:0-10566 GCA_035489975.1 Propionibacteriaceae bacterium
CCGGGGCCGCTACTACTCGCCCACCGTGCTTGCTGGCGTACCCAAGACTGCCCGAGTCGCTCGAGAGGAGATCTTCGGCCCCGTGCTCTCGGTGGTCAGATTTTCTGATCTTGCTGAGGCTGTGGAGATCACCAACGCCACTGGATACGGGCTCAGTGCCGGCGTCTGGAGTCGGGATATCGACACCGCGCTTGGGTACGCGCGCGCCACGAAGGCCGGAACGGTCTGGATCAACTGCTACATGGACGGCTTCCCCGAGATCTCCTTTGGCGGCTACGGCGCCTCGGGCATCGGCCGGGAGCTCGGCCGTACCGCGATCGATGAGTACATCGAGCACAAGAGCACAATCATCCGCACTGGCGCCCAGGCTCCATCCTGGGTTGGCGGCGTCGGCGAGAAGTGAGGTGGGACTCATGTACTGGGCCTCTCGCCGCGTCAGTGATCACCGCACCCTGCCGTTCGCCGAGGAAACCAAAAGCGCAGCCAACGCCGCCCTCGGAGTCGCCGCAGGCAAGGTGTCGCGGCTGGCTACCGACTACCCGGATTACTTCCCGCTTTACACCGACCAAGGCCGTTGGAAGCATGGCAGGGAGGCCTGGACCAACTGGTGCGAGGGTTTCCTGGGCGGCCAGATGTGGCTGTTCTACGAGCTTGGACTCGGCGACGAGTGGAGAGCTAGGGCTGAGCACTACAGCAAGCTCGTCGAGGAACGCCAGTACGACGATCAAGTTCACGATCTTGGCTTTGTGCTGTGTCCAACCTGGAAAAAGTGGTGGGAGCTCACCGGCGACGACACCCGCCGCCAAGTAGTCATTCAGGGTGGCAAGACCATGGCCACTCGCTTCAACGCCAAGGGCAAGTATCTGCGCTCGTTCTTGGCGCCGGATTCGATCTTCATCGACATCATGATGAACGTCGGAATCATTGCCGTGGCGGGCCTGGAGACCGGTGATCAACAGCTGCTCGACGCTGCGGAGCAGCACTGCGAGACGACCCGGAAGTACTTGGTGCGCGGCGATGGATCGTCCAGCCATGAAGGCATCTTTGATCTTGAGACTGGGGAGTTCCTGCGCCAGACCACCCAGCAAGGCTGGCGCAACGACTCGTCCTGGGCGCGGGGTTTGGCCTGGTCATTGTACGGGTTCGCATCCATGTATGCCCTGACCGGCAATCCGCACTGGCTGACCACCGCCCAGCTGAACGCCGACTACTGGTTGGAGCACACCGCTGGCGCGGATCCAGTGCCGCCGAATGACTTCGACGAGCCGAATCCCGTCCGCTCCTGGGAATCCTCCGCAGCCGCGTGCGCCGCTGGCGGATTGATCATGCTCGGATCTCTGGTTGCCGAAGATGATCAAGCTCGGCGCTATCACAACCAAGCCGAGGCGACCGTCGCCCGGCTGTGCGAGCCGGAGTTCGTGGCCCACGAGAAACCCTGGGAGGGCGCACTCAAGCACGGTTCCTACCACGAGGCCAAACAGCTCGGAGTCGATGAGAGTGTCATGTGGGGCGAGTACTTCTTCGTCGAAACCCTCGCCCGGGTGGTGCAGGCACCATGACCGCGACGATCAGCCGACCGCCGCTCAGCGGCCGGCTCACCCGCAGCAAGGTGATCGCGGTGCTGCGCGCCTCGCACGTCTCCACCCTCCCTCGGGTCTGCGATGTGCTTGTCGAGGAAGGCATTCTCAGCCTGGAATTGACTCTCACCACTCCCGGTCTGCTCGATGCACTTCCGGAGTTCGTCTACCGTTATGCGGAGACCGCCGATGTCGGTGTCGGCACCGTCCTCGCAGTGTCTGACGCCCACCGGGCTATGGATTCAGGCGCGCAATACCTCGTGACTCCGACGATGAACCTGGCGGTGGTCAGGCTCGCTGTCGAGCGCCAGGTTCCAATCTTTCCCGGCGGCCTCAGTCCGACCGAGCTCGCGGCTGGCTGGGATGCCGGCGCAACCGCAGTCAAGATCTTCCCGGCGCAGACAGTCGGCGCCGGCTACCTGAAGCATCTGCGCGGACCGTTCCCTGATCTGGAGGCCATACCGTCCGGCGGAGTTGACCTCGACGCGACACGCGAGTGGTTGGACGCCGGCGCCGCCGCGGTGAGCATCGGCGGGCCGCTGCTCGGCGACTCCCTCAAGGGCGGCGATCTAAGTGCGCTCCGCGAGCGCTGCCGGGCCCTACGCGCGGTGATCATGGAGACGGTCCCCTCATGACTTCGCTCCCGACTGCAACGGTGCTGACATTCGGTGAGGCTCTCGTCGGGTACGCCAGCGTCGAAGCCAACCTGCGGATCGCCACGCAGTTCGCCCGTTTTCCCGGTGGTGCAGACCTCAATGTCGCCGTCGGCCTCACACGGCTTGGGATCCGCACCACCTGGGCGAGCGTGTTGGGCAACGATGCGCATGGTGACTACCTGGCCGACGTCGTTGGTCAGCTTGGGATCACCCCGCTAGTACGTCGAGCCAGCGGCCCAACTGCGCTGATGTTCAAAGCTGGCGGAGCGCACAGTGATCCCGAGGTGCTGCAGGTTCGCCACGACACGGCGTTCTCACGGCACGCTGATGCGCTGCTGACCAGCGACGTTCTCGCCCTCGAGGGGATTGATCATGTGCACCTGACTGGGATCACACTCGGTATTTCACCGGTGGTCCGGGCCGTAGCCCTCACCCTGCTTGAGGCCGCGGTCGCGGCTCGGGTGAGCATGTCGTTCGACCCCAACTTGCGGCTGAATCTGTGGCCTGACCGTGATGAGATGCGCACGGTTGTCAACACCTTCGCCGCCCAGTCCACCGTCGTCATGCCCGGAATTGGGGAAGGTCGGCTGTTGACCGGCCGCGATGATCCCGAGGGCGTCGCCAAGACGTACTTGGACGCAGGCGCGCAGGAGGTAGTGATCAAGCTTGGGGCCGATGGCGCCCAAGCCTGGACCGCCGACGGACAAACGGCCCGGTCCCGCCCGTTTGCCGTCGCCCCAATCGACACCGTCGGCGCCGGCGACGGCTTCGCCGCTGGCTACCTTGCCGCTTTTCTCGCCGGCGGCAGCCTGCGAGACCGAGTTGATCAAGGTGCTGCGGTTGGCGCGCTGGTCACGACCCAACGGGGCGATCTGGATGCGATGCCGACGCGCAGCGAGGTCGATGCTTTGCTCGACTCCATGCCGTCGGCTTTCCAGCAAGCAAAGTAAGTCTCATGGATCAGCCGGTACCAGCGCCGACCCTCAGAGACGGTGCACTCGTCAACCCTGATCAAGAAACACTGACCGCTGATGTTGTGATCATCGGCTCCGGCATGGGCGGCGGCACGCTCGCCTGGGCGCTGAAGGACACGGGCCTGGACGTGCTGATCGTTGAGCGCGGCCAGTTCCTGCCGAGGGAGCCGGAGAACAGTCAGCCCGACCACGTGTTCATCAAGAAGCGCTACGTCACCTCCAAGCCCTGGTATGACGCCAAAACCGGGCAGCCGTTTCAACCCGGCGTCTACTACTGGGTGGGCGGGAATACCAAGATGTATGGCGCCTGCCTCCCCCGCTTCCGCAGCAGCGACTTCGAGAACGTGACCCATCACGACGGCATCTCTCCGGCATGGCCATTCAGCTACGACGATCTCGAGCCGTGTTACGCCAAGGCCGAGGAACTCTTCGAGGTCCATGGCGGGCTTGGAGAGGACCCGACTGAGCCTCCGCACTCCACCCCATACCCCTATCCGCCGCTCAGCCATGAACCGGCCATCGAACGGCTCGCCGTACGGCTCCGTCAGCGGGGTCTCCATCCGTTCCATATGGCCAACGGCATGCATCTGCCGTCGATGGTCGAGCGGCGCGCCGACGCCACGGCCGACGGATCTCCCTCATCGACCGGCAACAAGAGCGATGCTGAGAATCGTGCCGTCCGGCCTGCTCTGGAGTCACCGACAATGCGGTTGCTGCTCGGCGCGTACGTCCGCCGGTTGCACACCAACTCCGACGGCGACACGGTCGCCGCCGCCGAGGCGGAGATAGCTGGCCGCACCGTTCGAATCGAGGCCGAGACCTTCGTTGTGTCAGGAGGCGCGGTCAATTCGGCAGCCTTGTTATTGCGCTCCGTAAGCGACCAGCACCCTAGGGGTCTGGGCAACTCCTCCGGACTCCTGGGCCGCAATTACATGGTCCACAACAGTACGTTCTTCTTGGCCGTGAACCCGGCCCGCCGCAACGACACCGCCTGGCAGAAGACTCTCGGCCTCAACGACTGGTACGAGGCGGGGCCGGACACGCCGTACCCGCTCGGCAACCTTCAGATGCTGGGCAAGCTACAGGCCCCGATGATCAAGGCCGCTCGCTCCTGGGCGCCGATGTGGGCGTTGAAAATGGTTACTGATCGCAGCCTAGACATTTACCTCACAACCGAGGATCTGCCCCTGCGAGACAATCGGGTCACGGTCGATGGCGACAAGATCATGATCAGTTGGGCCCCGAACAACCTCACCCCGCATCAGGAGCTGGTCAAACGGGTCAGCCGCGCGGTCCGTAAAGCCGGCTACCCGATTGTGCTCACCGAACGCATGGGCATTGCCACCAACTCCCACATGTGCGGCACCGCCGTTGCCGGCACTGATCCCGACACCAGTGTTCTCGACCCCAGCTGCCGCAGCCACGACCTGAGCAACCTCTACGTCGTCGACAGCAGCTTCTTCCCATCCTCGGCCGCCCTCAACCCGGCCCTCACCATCGCCGCAAACGCTTTGCGTGTCGCGCCCACCATCGTCGCCCGCACCAGCTGACAACATGGCGACTGCATCCTCCAGCGCTCACTTGATGCGCTAACGAGACCTTCCTCGGCTTGACACCGACCCCTAAGACCTGTTTAGATCGATCTAATCAGATTTAGATCGATCTAAATCGCGGACAATGACGTCCATCCCCGAACAAGACCAGCGGGCGTAAGTCCCAACTCGAAGGAGAGAAAAGATGGTCAAAGGATTGAAGCGGGCCGCGCTCGCAGTTACCGCGGCCAGCGTGCTTGCGCTGTCGGCCTGCGGCGGCGCCGGCTCGACCGGCAGCCCTGGAGCGGAGGGAAGCGCCACCGGCGAAGCCGGCACCGGCACCTTGGAGGTTTTCTCTTGGTGGACCTCCGGTTCGGAGGCTGCCGCCTTGAAGGTACTCGAGGACGCGTTCACCGCCGCCTCCCCGGGTGTCGCGTACAAGAACGCTGCGGTATCTGGCGGCGGCGGTTCCAATGCCCGTACGGTGCTTTCTACCCGGCTGCAGGGCGGCGACCCACCCGACTCCTGGCAGCTGCACCCCGACCAGGACCTGTTCGCGGTCGTTGAGGACGGCTCGGCCGCCGACATCACCGACCTGTACCAGGCCAACGGCTGGGAAGCCAAGCTTCCCGACACGGTGAAGAACATGCTGCAGAAGGACGGCAAGTACTACGCCGTTCCGGTAAACGCGCACCGTGCCAACGTGTTATGGACCAACCCCGACGCCTTGAAGAAGGCCGGCGTTTCGCTGTCGGAGACCACCTCAATCACCGACTTCGTCGCCGCGCTGCCGAAGATCAAGGACGCTGGCGTTACACCGCTCTGCCTGGGTGCCAAGGATCCGTTCGCCCCAGCCCAGCTGCTTGAAGTGATCATTATGGCCAATGTTGGGGCCGACGGCTACAACCAGCTCGTCACCGGCCAGCTGCCATTCGACGATCCGAAGGTTCGCACCGCAGTCGAGCAGTTCAAGACCGTGCTTGAGAACGTCAACAATGATTCTGCGGTTCTCACCTGGGACCAGGCCGCCTTGAACACTGCGGACGGCAAGTGCGCAACCAATCTGATGGGCGACTGGGCCTACGGCGAGCTCACCAACAAGGGCAAGAAGGACGGCACGGACTTCAGCCACGTCACCTTCCCCGGCACCGGTGAGATCTTCGACTTCGTCGGTGATGCGTTCGTCATCCCCGCGGAGAACGCCCCGAACCCGGAGGCGGAGAAGGTCTGGCTGACGCAGCTGCTCGACCCGAAGGTGCAGTCGGAGTTCAACCTCGAGAAGGGTTCTGCGCCGGTGGTCAAGGACGCGTCACTCGACGGCTATCCCGATTACCAGAAGAAGGCCGCTGAGGCTTTCCAGACCAAGACGATCGTCAGCTCGTTGGCCCACGCCCAGTCCGCCCCGGCCGAGTTCGCCACCACCTACAGCGACGCCGTCACCTCGTTCCTGGGCTCGAAGAACGTCGACGCGTTCCTCAAGACCATGACCGAAGCGCAAAAGAACCAGCTCGGCTGACCCAGCCCTGCGGCCCAACCTGCGGCAGAGCGTGCAGGGCCCCGCACCAGCAAGGGGCCCTGCACCCACCTCAACCCTGCCCACGAACCTCTGGAGTCAACATCATGAGCGTCACCAGCGCCCCACCGCACCCGCCGGGTCAGAACCTTCAAGCGCCGACACCGGCCATCCAAAGCCGCGCCAGGCCCCGTTTCCGCGGCGCCGCACTCTTCATGGCGCCCAGCATCATCCTCACTTTCGTCTTCGTCTACGGGTTCATCGCCTTCTCCGGCTGGATCTCGCTATCCAACTGGAAGCGGCCGACCCGACAAGACCTGACCTTGCGCGACCCCCTCGGCGCCACCTATTGGGAAATGTTCCAAGAGCAGCGGTGGCAGGCGTCGATGCGCAACATCATCGTCTTCACGGTGCTGTTCTTGATCCTCGCCGTCGTGACCGGCCTGGTGCTGGCGGTACTCGTCCACCGGGTGACCGTCGCCAAGGGCCTCTTCCGCTCGGTGTTCCTGCTCCCCTACGCACTGAGCTTCATCGTCACCGGTGTGGCGTTCCGCTGGATCTTCAATCCCAACTCCGGCATCAACAAGTGGCTGGTGGATATCTTCGGCATCGAAAACCCGCCTCAATGGTCCACCTCGACCACCGTCGCCGGGGCGATTTACCAGCCCAGCGGTGAAGGGTTCCTCAAGGTGGACCTGGGCATCCCGGTTGCGCTGTTGCCGATCGTCATCGCCGCCGCCTGGCAGCTCAGTGGTTTTGCCATGGCGATGTACCTCGCCGGTTTGGCCGGCATTCCCGAGGAGGAGCTGGAGGCCGCCTCGATGGACGGCGCCGGTGAGTTCAAGCAGCTGCGCCACATCATGCTGCCGCAGCTGTGGCCGGTCACGGTCACCTGTTTGATCTTGCTGCTGCACACCGCGTTGAAGATCTTCGATCTTGTCGTCGCAATGGCGGGCTCTGGACCTGGCTTCGTTACCGACGTGCCCGGCATCTACGTCTACGACATGATGGGCAAGGCCGGCCGGTATGACAAAGGCACCGCCGCCGCGCTGGTGCTGCTGATCACCGCGGGCCTGTTTGTCGTGCCCTATCTGATCCGGATCTACCGGAAAGAAAGGGGCAACTGATGTCCACGGTCACCGACACCACCCTGGAAACAGGACTACCCCCCAGTCCGGTTACACCAAGAAAGCGCCGCTCGCACCTCGAGCCGCACTGGCGGCCCCGTACCCCGTGGCAGTGGGTCAACTTGATCGCCTGCGCTGCGCTGTTGATCTACTTCGCCTTCCCGATCTATGTGATCATCAGCACTGCACTCAAGGGGCCCGGTGCCGCCGCCGGGCTCGGGCTGCCGACCTCGATCGACATGTCCGGGTTCAACCTCGCCTGGGGAACCCTAAAGGGCAATCTGTGGAACTCGGTCCAGATCGCCGTCCCGGCGACGATCATCTCCTGCTTCCTCGGCGCCCTGAACGGGTTCGTGCTCGCCAAGACCCCCTTCCGCGGAGCCAGCCTGCTGTTCATCTTGATGATGGTCGGCATGTTCATCCCATTCCAGGCGGTGATCATCCCGCTGTTCGTGTTCCTGAAAGCCCTGGCGCTGCAAGGAACCTTGACCGGCATCATCATCGTGCACATCATCTACGGGCTGCCGTTCGCTACGTTGATCATGCGCAACTACTACGAAACCATCCCCGACGCCATCGTCGAGGCCGCAACAGTCGACGGCTGCGGGCTGCTGCGAACCTTCTTCCAGGTGATGCTGCCGCTGTCGATGCCCGGGTTCGTGGTGGCCGGCATCTTCCAGTTCACCAACATCTGGAACGACTTCCTCTTCGGCCTCATCGTCACCTCCCAGCAAACCTGGCCCGTCACCGTGCGGCTCAACAACCTGCTGGGCGACACCAGCGTCGACTACGGGACCTTGATGGCTGGTGCCTTGATGGTCGCGGCGCCTACCGTGCTCGTCTACCTCGTGCTCGGTCGCTACTTCATCGGCGGACTCACCGCAGGATCGGTGAAGTGACCGACACCACTGAGCCCGGCATCCACCCGGCTGGAGGTCCCCCGGCCAGGCCGTTCACCATCGGCCTGGTCGGGGCCAGCAATATCGCCATGACCCGGATGCTGCCGGCCTTCACCGCCCTTGGGATTGGGGTACGTGGCCTCTACGACAACGAACCACGTCGGTTCCGATACTGGGCTGACAGCGGTGTCGAGGGTCAGACCACCGACCTTGATCAGCTCCTCGCTGGTGACATCGATGCCGTCTACATCTCGACTCGTAATGATCAGCACCTGGCCGAAGCGGTCGAGGCCGCCGATGCTGGCAAGCACATCCTGGTCGAGAAACCAATGGCGCTCAGCGTCGCGGACGCCCAATCCATGATCAACGCTGCCAATCGCAACGGGGTCGCCCTGGCCGTCAACCACCATCTCCCCGGCAGCCCGCTTCATGCCAGCGCACGCCGACTTATCGCCGAGGGCCGCATCGGCACGCTGTACTCCGCGCGGATCAACCATGCCGTCCTCCTTCCTGACCACCTACGCGGCTGGCGCCTCGCCGCCGTGCCCGGCGGCGGCGTGATCTTGGACATCACCGTTCACGACGCATCGGTGCTGAACCCGCTCTTCGGGACGGAGCCGCTTCGGGTCAGCGCCCTCGGCGTCTCCCAAGCTCCTTGGAACACCGCCCGCTCCCGCGACTCGGTGATGACGATCATCGAATACGCGGCCGGCGAGCGCGGTGTCCCCGGGCTGGCCCAGACCCACGATGGATTCGCCGTCCCGTATCCGGGCACCAGCATGGAAATCCACGGTGAAACTGGCGCGATTGTGATTACTGATGCGATGACGCAGGACACGCCCGGCACCGTCGAACTCCACACGGCCGCCGGGACTGAGTTGATCGAGGTGGACACCAGCGATGACCTCTACAACATCAACGTCCGCAGATTTGCGGCCGCCGTCCGGGGCGAAGGCCGGCCGACCGCCACAGGAGCTGATGGCCTCCGAGCCCTGCAGGTTGCGCTCGCAGCCGACGAGTCCCTCAGGACCGGCAGAACCGTGAACCTCAGCGATCTCGGGTGACGCGTGGGCTACCCAGCCTTCCCGTGCCCCTTGCCTTTTTCGGATTTCCCACTGCTGTCGTCCTTTGCACTCGGCTGGGGCCCTGCGGACGTGTCACCTTGCGCCCCTCGCGAATCAGAATTCTCAGACTCGATGTGGGGCCTGAATGTATCGCTGGTCCTGACGGCAGGTGCCTCCTCCGGCTGGCGGTTCGTCCTTCCTCCGTACGTCGCGTTGGGATCGTCCCGCGCAGGGCCGATGTTGATCACGACGAGCACTGTGCTGTCGGTAGCTGCGGTCTCCCCAGCGTCGGGGCTCTGCTTGACCACCGTGCCGACCGACTCACCTTCCGGGCCGTGAACCAACTCCAACCGCGCCCCCAGACCGGCATTTTGCAGCAGACTCTCGGCGCCAACCCTGCCAAGCCCGAGCACGGCGGGAACTTCGGTGCTGCTCTGGGTTGCCGTCGCAGGCGGGCTCGATCGATACCCGCTGAAGGCACTAGCGCCTGCCACGACGATGAGCACCGCTGTCACGACGGCTAGCACATGGGTCGCTCTCAGTTGACCTGTTCGGGCCACCGGGCTGCCCGGCGGAGCCGACAGCTCGACTGTAGGTGCTTCAAGCAGTGCAGTCGCCGCCGGTCGATTCCCACTGAGGACGCTCTCGATGTCGGCCTTCATTTCCGACGCCGTCTGGTAACGGTCCGCCGGGTCCTTGGCCAGCGCCTTCAGGACGATCGAGTCAATGTCTCCCGAGATATCGGCGTTTGCTGCGCTGGGTGGAGTTGGCGAATCAGAGATGTGCTGGACCACAATGCTCAGCGGTGAGTCACCGCTGAAGAGTGGCTCACCGACCAGGAGTTCAAAAAGCATGCAGCCAACCGAGTAGATGTCGCTGCGTACGTCGACGGTTTCGCCTCGGCCTTGCTCTGGCGAAAGGTACTGCGGAGTGCCCATCACCGTCCCGGCGAGGGTGACGGTGCCAGTCGTCTCCGTGGCTGGGCGCGCAATCCCAAAGTCGGCCACCTTGATCTCGCCGGTGTCGGTGAGCATCACATTCGCAGGCTTGACGTCGCGGTGGATGATGCCGGCGGCATGGCTGCAGGCGAGCGCATCAAGCACTGCTGCTGTTACCTCGAGCGCTCGTATGACCGGCAGCTTTCCCGCCTGATGCAGCTCATCGCGGAGGGTGCGTCCCTCGACCAGCTCCATCACAATGAAAGGAATCGACGGACCCGTCGGG
>DATHIJ010000377.1:0-2685 GCA_035489975.1 Propionibacteriaceae bacterium
CTGCAGCCATCCGAACCTCTCATTGCCCGCGGTGGGGATGCCTGCAGGTCGTCGAGGCATGTCCAGTTGAAACCGCGGGAGCGCACGACCACTCCTGCTCCCGCTGGGAGCCGTGCCTCAACGATAAGGCTGCCGGCCAGCCTAATGAAAGGAGAATGCGCCCTGAGCGTGTCGAAGGGCCCTCGACAAGGTCAGGCCACATACGGCGGCCGAATCCACCAGAAAACCGCCTCCCCGATCACCAGCCTGCTGTCTGTCATCACCTCGCGCCGCGTGGAAGTTTGTGGAACAGACGACAAAGGAGGAGCTGGAATGAAGACCCGTATCGTGCAGGATGAGCCGAACGATCCGCCTCCCGGGGAGGTGTCCGTGACGAGGACGCCTACTGGGGACGTTGCAGGGAGCACCCCAACGAACGGTCGGAACGGATTTCGTGCGTTCGTACGCCGCTACGAGCTGGTGATCTTTTTCGCCCTCACCTATCTGATCGCCTGGTCGACGATACCGTTCGGGAGCTTCCTGGCTTTTTCACCGCTGGTGTCGGCGCTCCTCGTGGTCTTCATCGCTGAGGGCTTGCCGGGTCTAGCCCGGCTGGGTCGGCGCCTCATTCGCTGGCGGGTGAGCTGGATCTGGTATGCGGCCGCTATCGCCTTGCCGCTGCTGGTGTACGTCGCGGCGACCGGTCTGAACATGGCTGCGGGCGCCCCCGCACCCTCACTCGATCAGTTCGAGCCGTGGTACGGGGTGATCTTGGCCTTTGCTCTTGGGATAGTCAATCCCTTGGAGGGGCCCCTCGGAGAGGAGCCAGGCTGGCGCGGCTTCGCCCAGCCTCGGCTGCAATCGAAGTGGTCACCCCTAGTGTCGGCGGCCGTGCTCGGGCTGCTGATCACGGGTTGGCACATGCCACTTGTCTTCATGCCACAGTTCGACCTCGGATTTCCGGACATAGCGACGACTGTGTTGGTCACGTTCTGGTACACATGGTTGTTCAACCGGACCGGGGGAAGCGTGCTGCTGACGCTCATCGCACATGCAACCGAGGGCACCGTCAATATTCAGGGCCTCTGGCCCCCCGGAGCCGGTGTGGACGGTGTGGCATGGACCTCATTGATCGCTTGGGCTCTGTTGGTGCTAGCCCTGTTGATCTTCGATCGGAAGTCCTGGCGTAAGGCACCAGAGTCGGCAATAGATCGGGTGCCTGGCCGGTTAGCTTGATCAGACGCCGAGCTCTACTCAGCGCGTGAACATCCCACGCAGCGTGGGATGCCGACGGTAGCCGGCGGCCACTAAGTGGACGCGCCCACGTAGCGCCTCAGCCAATTGGTGAGATCCCCACACATCTGGAAGGTCCCGACGACGAAGGAGCGGAGTCGGGCGCCGTTCTGCAATTCCGAGCCAGGACGAGTCCGGATGGCGATTACGCCTTTCTGTCGCAGCAAGTCGGCTCGCGGATGGTCTCGTGGGTAGCCGCGCGGTGCGGACTTCAGCGGCTCGGCCCCGCCCGGATCCAAGTGCACCGAACGGCGGCGTCCGAGCTCAGCAAGGATCTCAGCGAGCTCCTCGCCGCTGGAGTCGGCAGCTACCGCCTGTCGATAGCGCTCGAGCTCATCTGGCGGCATCATGTAGCTTCCGCAGGCCACCATCAAGCCCGAGGCATCCAGGTGCAGATAGTGGACGGCGCCGGGCATGCCGTGAGCGGCGCCATGCATCGTCTTGTACGGCGACTTGTCGGGGGAGAATCGTATGTCCCGGTTCATCCGGAAGATCTTGAACGGCTGGTACTCCTCCGGAAGAGAGTCCAGCAGGGCGGCCATTGGCTCGCGAACCTCGCGTTCGAACAGATCTTTGTGGGCCAGCCAGAACTCCCTAGTGTTCTGGTCCTCGAGATCTTCGAAGAACTCGGTTGCCGCTGGGCTGAATCCGCTAACGCGCGTTGGTGTCGTCATGATCACTCTCGGAGTTCTCTGTCGCACTTAGCTCGGTGAAGATCGTCAGCTGTACGTCGGCGGGTCCTCGAAGTCGTGCATTGAGCGAACGCCACGGCGTCACGGTCGGGGCTGCGATGAGTTCGGCGCCGGCCGCAGTCAGCTTATTGGTGAGGCTGGTTGAGTCGTCGACCTCGAACGCGAGGCGGTACTTTCCGCTCACTCCGGTCCGACCAACCTCAACGGTATCGATCAAGTCGATCTGTGGTCGGTTGCACAGTTCGAGGGTCGCGCGGCCGGCACCCAAGATCATCACCTGCTCCCCATGCGCACCTGCATAGGTTTTCTCCGCGACGAGGCCCAGCTCATCGCGGTAGAAGCGCACGGCAGCTTGGTAGTCCTCCACCGCAACGACGAGACGCAGCTGACGCACGGCGGCGCCAGTCAGCGCCGGGGCCGGCGCGTACCCCGGCTCGCGTTTCTTGATCGCCCTGATCACGGCGTAGGTCATTGGCAGCAAGATCACCTCCACGATCACCTTGTAGAAATAGCCGGCAATCGCGTAGCTGATCAGTCCACTCCAGGTCGGGAATACCCCGACGAAGGCGATGAAGCAGAACAACATCGTGTCGGCGAATTCCCCAACCACCGTCGAGCCTATGAGCCGCGCCCACAGATGACGTTCCTTGGTCCGCTCTTTGATCTTGACAACGACGTAGGCGTTGAGGAATTGGCCGACCAGGTAGCCAGCCAGACTGGC
>DATHIJ010000378.1:0-9601 GCA_035489975.1 Propionibacteriaceae bacterium
CCCGCGACCGGGAATCCAGACAAGCGATCTTGGATCGCAACAAACACGTACGGAAGAGTGAGTCCGATGCTGGTTGCGAGGGATGTGGAGGTACGCGCGGGTGCGCGTCTTCTACTGGAGCATGCCTCCTTCCAGGTGGCGGCTAGCGACAAGATCGGCTTGGTCGGACGCAACGGCGCTGGCAAGACGACGCTCACCCGGATCTTGTCGGGCGAAACCCAGCCGGCCAGCGGAACGATCACGAGAACCGGCCCAGTCGGGTACCTGCCGCAGGATCCACGAACCGGCGATCTCGAGGTCCTGGCTAAGAACCGAATCTTGTCTGCCCGCGGGCTGGACGCGGTCGTTGATCGGCTGCAACGTGCCGAGCTGGCGATGGGTGATGATTCGGCCGATGTTCGGGATAAGGCGATGGCCTCGTACGCGAGAGCGGAGGCCGAGTTGGCTGCGGCGGGTGGTTATGCCGCGGAAGCGGAGGCGGCCCGAATCGCCAGCAACTTGGGCTTGCCCGAGCGCGTGCTGCACCAGCCGCTCGGGACTTTGTCGGGCGGTCAACGCAGACGGATCGAGCTCGCCCGGATCTTGTTCTCCGGGGCGCCAACCTTGCTGCTGGATGAGCCGACCAACCACCTGGACGCCGACTCGATCGTGTGGTTGCGCGATTTCCTAGCTGGACATTCCGGCGGATTAATGGTGATCACTCACGACGTGGGGCTGCTGGAGCGGTGCGCGAACAAGGTGTTCCACCTCGACGCCAACCGCGCCGAGCTCGATATCTACACGATGGGGTGGAAGCGTTATCTGCAGCAACGCGAGACTGACGAGAAGCGCCGCAGACGTGAGCGGCTGAACGCGGAGCGCAAGGCGGATCAGCTCCTCAGCCAGGCGGACAAGATGCGCGCCAAGGCAACAAAGGCCATGGCCGCGCACAACATGGTCAGGCGTGCGGAGCGCTTGTTGGCTGGGATCGATGGTGAACGGGCCCGTGATCGGGTGGCCAAGATCAAGTTTCCAGACCCGGCACCGTGCGGTAAGACGCCGCTCACCGCTACGGACCTCAGTAAGAGCTACGGATCGCTCGAGGTCTTCACCGACATCGATCTTGCGATCGACAAGGGGAGCCAGGTCGTGGTGCTCGGCCTCAACGGTGCGGGCAAGACCACCCTGCTGCGAATCCTTGCGGGTTTGGACGAGCCGGACACGGGTGAGGTCGTGCCTGGTCACGGTCTGCGCATCGGCTACTACGCCCAGGAGCATGAGACCTTGGATGTCGGTCGCTCAGTTTTGGCGAACATGAAGACCGCGGCGCCGCATCTCGGTGATACCGAGGTTCGCAAGGTCTTGGGCGCATTTCTCTTTTCGGGCGACGATGTCGACAAACCGGCGAGCGTGCTGTCAGGCGGCGAGAAGACCCGGCTGGCACTGGCCATGCTGGTTTGCTCCAGTGCCAATGTGCTGCTGCTGGATGAGCCCACAAACAACCTTGATCCGGCTTCACGAGCCGAGGTGCTGTCAGCGATCAAGCGCTACATGGGTGCCATCGTTCTCGTCACGCATGACGAGGGAGCTGTGGACGCTCTTGATCCAGATCGCGTACTGCTGCTACCCGACGGTGTGGAAGATCTTTGGAGTGCTGAGTATGCAGATCTGGTCGCCCTGGCGTGATCATCGAATAGCTTGATCGGACTCAGGTATCGGAGATCACCTGCCTAGCCATGTGATCAAACCCTGTGAGCTGCGCTGATCAGCCAGAAAGTCCCCAAATGCGCCGGAAACGTGCTAGAAATGGGTGATCATTGATCTTGAGGTCTCGATCATCCGGTCTGGAGAAGGTTGTCGCTTGACCGCGATGACCCACGAAAAAGGGAGGCGCAGTGGCCAAGGCATTGGCTAAGGGTTCACGCATCACCGGGGCGCAGCGGACAACGCTTGCATCTCAGTACGCCAGGCGGTATGCCGCAGGCGACAGCATTCGCAAGATCGCTGACGACGCCGGTCGTTCGTTCGGGTTTGTGCACGGTGTTCTCAAGGAGGCCGGAGTTGAGCTTCGCGGTCGCGGCGGCGCCACCCGCGGTGCCAAGAAAGCGGCCTCGGGCAGCGCCGCCAGGAGGGGTACCACGGCTCCAGCAAAGAAGGCCCCAGCGAAGGCAGTTGCGAAGAAGTCTTCCGCGAAGACAGCCAAGGCTCCAGCGAAGAAGACAACTGCCAAGAAAGCACCTGCGAAGAAGACCGTAGCGAAGAAGGCTCCAGCCAAGAAGACCGCTGCCAAGAAAGCACCTGCGAAGAAGACCGTAGCCAAGAAGGCTCCGGCCAAGAAGACCGCTGCCAAGAAGACCGCTGCCAAGAAGGCGCCGGCGAAGAAGACGACTGCCAAGAAGGCTCCTGCCAGGAAGCGTTGATCGCGACTCATCACTAAGGCCCGGCGCGCAGTTGCCGCCGGGCCTTTTTGGTTGCTGCTGATCGCAGGGCTCGGACTAGCCTGGGACCGCCGAGCGTTGCGAGTCCCGGAGGAAGCCCATGTCGATGTACATGATGATGCGGCGCATGTCGCAGGATCCCGATATTGCCCATCATCAGCTCAGCCAGGGCGTGGTTCGGCGCGTCCTGCGGTTCGCCAAGCCCTACCGGTTTCTGATCGCTGTCTTTGTGGCGTTGGTGGTCATCTTGGCCGCCCTTGCCGTGGCCCCGCCGCTGCTTTTCAAAGAAATCATCGACCATGGTGTGTTGCAGGGCGATCGGCGGGTCGTGATCATCGTGAGCCTTATCCTCGCCGGCATCGCGGTGCTACAGGCGGTACTGGGGATGGTTCAACGCTGGTTTTCTTCAACGATCGGCGAAGGCCTGATCTTCGACCTGCGCACGCAGGTCTTCGACCATGTGATCCAGATGCCGGTCGCATTCTTCACCAGAACCCAGACCGGAAAGCTCGTCTCGCGGCTTAATTCAGATGTGATCGGCGCCCAACAGGCATTCACCTCAACGCTGTCGACAGTTTTGACAAACTTGATCAGCCTGGTGCTGGTGCTCGCAGCCATGCTGGTGCTGAGCTGGCAGCTCACCGTTGCAGCTCTGATCATGTTGCCGATCTTTCTCGTCCCCGCCAAGATCGTGGGTCGCAAGCTCTCAGAGCTGACGCGTCAGCAGATGGAACTCAATGGCGACATGTCGGCGACCATGACCGAGCGTTTCAGCGTCAGTGGGGCATTGCTGGTCAAGCTGTTCGGACGGGTACCCGAGGAACACGACCGGTTCGCCGAACGCGCCGGCGCGGTGCGCGACGTCTCGGTCAAGATCGCCATGAATGGTCGGTTCTTCTTTACGTCGCTGGGCCTGGTTGCGTCGTTGGCTGTTGCGCTGGTGTACGGCGTTGGCGGATCGTTAGCCATCGACGGCGTGCTCACCGTGGGTACCTTGACGGCCTTGGCCGCACTCCTCGCTCAGCTGTACGGCCCACTCACCCAGCTCACCAATCTCCGCATCGATGTGATGAATGCCCTTGTCAGCTTCGACCGGGTCTTCGAGGTGCTCGATTTGCTGCCCATGATCCGCGATGCCGAGGACGCCGAAGCGGTCAAAGGGCCAGCCTCGGTGAGCTTTGAGCACGTCTCGTTCACTTACCCAAGCGCCGATGAGGTCTCCCTGGCCAGCCTGGAATCGATTGCCTCCCTCGACCAACGACCGAGCGGCGAGGTATTGAACGAGGTGACCTTCAGCGTGGCGGCCGGCCAGACAGTGGCGCTCGTCGGCCGATCCGGTGGGGGCAAGACGACCATGACTCACCTCATTGCGCGGCTCTACGACGCCACTTCCGGAACCGTCTCGGTAGCCGGTATCGACGTCAAGAAGCTGGAGCAGTCTTCATTGCGCGCCACGGTCGGCTATGTCACTCAGGACGCGCACATGTTCCACGACACGATTCGTGCGAACCTCCGATACGCCCGGACCGATGCCACCGAGGCCGAAATGTGGGAAGCGCTGGAGGCAGCGCAGATCAGGCCGCTGGTCGAGAGCCTGCCCGACGGCTTGGAGACAGTGGTCGGCGAACGCGGCTACCGGCTATCCGGTGGCGAGCGGCAGCGTCTCGCAATCGCCCGGCTGCTGCTCAAGGCCCCCTCAATCGTGGTGCTCGACGAAGCCACCGCGCATCTGGACTCAGAATCCGAAGTCGCTGTTCAGCGGGCCCTGGATTTGGCGATGGAGGGGCGTACCAGCGTCGTCATCGCGCACCGGCTGTCCACGATCCGCAATGCCGACTTGATCATCGTCGTGGACCACGGACGGATCGTGCAGCGCGGCCGGCATGAGGAATTGATGCGCGAGGGTGGGCTGTATACCGAGCTCTACCGCACTCAGTTTGATCAGAGTCCGCGTTGGGCTCCGCCCTCAACCGCGATCACGGAGCCGGTCAGGTAGGACGCCGCGGGGGACAGCACAAAGGCCGCGACCCGCCCGAACTCTGGGGGTTGCCCATAACGGCGCAAAGGAATCGTCGCTTCGGCGCTGGCTCGCGCCGCCGCCGGATCCTCCTTGAGCGAGTCGAGGTGTTTGGCACGTTCGGTCTCGATGGCGCCCGGCATGAGCCCGATCACCCGTGTCCCCTGCGGGCCGAGTTCGTCGGCCAGCTGCTTGACGAGCATTGCCAACCCTGGGCGCAGGCCGTTTGAGGTTGCAAGCCCTGGGATGGGTGCCTTCACTGATGTCGAGAGCACCCAGGCAATGCACAGATCGCTGGCTGTGCCATGCCTGACCACAGCCCGACAGACCCGCAACGCCGCCAGGAAGACCGAATCGAACGCGCTGCGCCACTGCTCCTCAGTCGTACCCAGCACCGATCCAGCCGGTGGCCCGCCAACGCTTATCAGTGCGCCATCGAGCCGACCGAAAGCATCCAAGGCAAGAGCGCAGGCCGTCTCGGCAGTATTGGCATCACTCAGGTCGGCCGCAAGCGCGACGGCCCGGTCCGGTCCCATCTGGCTGACTGCTTCCGCCAGCAACTCGGCCCGTCGAGCGACCACCACAACACGGGCGCCCTCGGCGACAAGCTGCTGAGCCGCTGCTCGCCCGAGCCCAGTGCTGGCGGCCGTCACCAGGAATGCACGGTCGGCCAACCCAAGATCCATAATCAGATCCTCACACCCGTCGCGTGCGCCTCGGTAGCGTCCTCGCGTTCCTCCCGGCGCGCCCGCAGATCCCCCCTGATAAAGACAACGATGCCCGCCACGGCGATGGTGGTGAACATGAACCACTGCACGGCGTACCAGAAATGCGGGCCGTCAGAGAGCTCTGGCAGCTGGATCGGCTGGAAGCCGCCCTGCTGTTCGGGCCGGACGGTGATGAGGCCGATGTAGCCGGACTCGATGTCATAAGGCAATGTGGCTGCGATGGCGTCTGAGTTGATCAAGCGCATCTGATTGCTGACTGGCGTGGTCGCGGCACGCCGCCCCTTCTCGCTGCGGCGTACGTGTCCTACCACTCTCACCTCGCCGGCCGGTGGCGCCGGCGCCACTGATGGGATCCGGGTGCCGCGTTCTAGCGGGATGAACCCGCGATCCACCAGCACTGCGCCGCTCGCGGTGCGTAAGGGTGTCACGACCTCATAGCCGTCGACGCCGCCATTGCCGCGGTAGCGCACCACGAACTGATGGTCGGCGTCGAAGGTGCCACGCGCCTCGACGCGTTGCCACTGGTCCGCGTCGGTGATCGCGTGGGTGAAGACCTGTTCGTAAGGCTGCACCGGTTTCTGCTCGTTGGCGATCGTTGTGGCGTTACGGTCCTTGCGCTCAGCCAACCGATCCAGCTGCCAGTTGCCCAAGCTGACGAAGGCGACTCCGAGCACGGCGACAAAGGCGATCAGCAGTGCCCAGCGGAGCCACAAACGGCGCACGGGGCCAGGTTAGTGCCCTGCCTCGCGGTTCAGCAGGAGCGTCGTCGCCGTGGCCGCGGCTTCGGTCAGCGCGGCACCACGCCCGACGGCAATCCCGACAAGGAAAGTGGTCAGCGGCGCGGCTATCCGTTCCACCTCATGCGCGGAGTCCCGCGCGAGGTCCAGCAGGGTGCGGACCGCGTCGTCGTCCATCGCGACGTTGCTGGTCTCCAGCTCGGCGGACAAGGTCGATAGCCATTGCTTGAGTTCCATCGATTCGGTGCTCCTCGGCGGGGCATTGTGCGGCCCTGAACTATACCCATGCTGAACGGATCGTCTGGTCGAGGAGCGGGCAAATTAGACTCCACCTATGACCACGCTGCTTCCGTATCCACGGCTGCGTCACTCGGGTTCCGCGCCTGCGGAACCGGGGGAGCGCGATCAGCAGGTGCTTGCGGACGCTTATGGTCGAGTGGCAACGGACCTGCGGATTTCGCTTACCGATCGGTGCAATCTGCGTTGTACCTATTGCATGCCGGTGGAGGGACTGGATTGGCTGCCGCGTGCCGAGGTATTGACAGATGAAGAAATTCTGCGGCTGATCACGATTGGTGTGAAACGGCTGGGCATCAAAACCGTACGGCTCACCGGTGGCGAACCTCTGTTACGCAAGAACCTCGAGCTGCTCGTGGCTGATATCGCGGCGCTCTCGCCGGCGCCAGAGATCGCGCTGACCACAAACGGAATCGGTCTGGCTGCACGTGCCGAAAAGCTGGCCGCGGCGGGCCTGAAGAGGATCAACGTGTCGCTGGACACCCTCGACCCGGGCACTTTTGCCGAGCTGGCCCATCGGCCACGGCTGCCTGACGTGCTAGCGGGAATCGCTGCCGCGCGGGAAGCCGGGCTGAAGCCTGTCAAGATCAACTCTGTGCTGCTGCGCGGCGTCAATGATCACGAGGCGTACGACCTGCTGCGTTGGGCGATGGCCGAAAACGTCCAGCTACGGTTCATCGAGCAGATGCCACTGGATCCCCAACACGGTTGGCAACGCGACGGAATGATCACTGCGGCGGAGATCAAGCAGCACCTCAGCCAGCATGTCGAGCTGGTGGAGGACCCCGAGGATGCACTGACGCGGGGGAGCGCACCGGCGGAACTCTTTCGGGTAGTGGGCACCGGCTATTCCGTCGGCATCATCGCGGCCGTCTCGAAGCCGTTCTGTGGCAACTGCGACAGGGTTCGACTCACCGCCGACGGCCAGATTAGGAACTGCCTGTTCGCCCGCACCGAGTCCGATTTGCGTGCGCCGCTACGAAGCGGCGCAAGCGACTCCGAGATTGCCGCCCTCTGGGTAGCTGCCGTTGCCAGCAAGCAACCAGGCCACGGCATCAACGACCCGAGTTTCCTGCAACCCGATCGGCCGATGTCTGCAATTGGCGGTTAGAGGGGGAGCGCCTCCTTGAGGAATCCGCGGGCTGAGAGGAACTGCATCAGGGACTCGCGGTGATCATCGCAGGCAAGCCAGTGCTTTCGACGATCGGCCGCATGAATCTTCGGGTTGTTCCACTGCAGGTCGTACGAGGCGAGTTGCCGGCAGCCTCGAGCGGAGCAGATTAGGCCATCAGGATCTTCGGGGAGCGGGTCGACGCCGCTAGCGACCAAAGGATCGCTAGGCAACGCGCTCATTCGGCCGACGTTGACTGCCGTCCTCCTCGAAAACCTCGTTGTCGGTCGTTTCGTCATCGTGACCGGTAGTGATCTGCGGGCGATCGCTCGGCAGGGCGTGGGTCATCTTGCCGGAACGAAAATGCTGGTTGACCTGGTTTGCGGCGATAACTGCAATGAGCGGCAACACCACAGCGCACGCGAACAGGACCCAGCGAAAGGCGCCGTGCACGAAGATCATGCTGATGAAGCAGGCGGCGCGGAACGCCATGGTGATCGTGTAGCGCCGGATCCGAGAGGACATTTCCTCACTCGTCCCCATCCGGGCATCGGTGATGAGCGTGGCTCTGCGGCCCGACTCGGCGACTGTTCGGGAGTTTGTGTCCATCTCGCCATCGGTCACCACGTCAGCGTACGCCTCCGCGCTGACGCTGCAGAGTACTCGGTAGCGTGACCCCGTGAATCCATCTCGGGTCGTTCTGGTAACCGGTGGTAGCAGGGGAATTGGTCAGGGCATTGCCGAGCGGCTTGTCAAGGCCGGACATCGCGTTGCGGCAACCTATCGCAGCGGAGAGGTGCCGCCGGGTGTCCTGGGCGTGCAGTGTGACGTCACCGATCCAGACCAGGTAGACATGGCGTTTTCCCAAGTGGAATCGGCTCTTGGGAACGTCGAGGTGCTGGTTGCGAATGCCGGGATCACCCGCGACACCTTGCTGATGCGGATGTCGGACGAGGATTGGGATCAGGTAATTGCCACTAACTTGACTGGAGCGTTCCGGGTGGCGCGGCGTGCCGCCAGGCCAATGATCCGCGCCAGGTTCGGCAGGATCATCTTCATGTCCTCGGTGGTCGGACAGACGGGTTCGGCAGGCCAGGTCAACTACGCAGCGGCAAAGTCTGGGCTCCTTGGGATGGCACGCTCCCTGGCGCGCGAACTTGGATCGCGTGGGGTAACCACCAATGTGGTGGCTCCGGGCTTCATCGAGACGGACATGACCGCCGAGCTGAGTGACGACCTGGTCAAGAAATATGCCGAGCAAATCCCACTGGGCCGGTTCGGCTCGGTGGATGACATTGCGGGGACGGTCGAGTTCCTCGCCGGCGACGCGGCCGGCTACATCAACGGGGCGCTCATCCCGGTCGACGGCGGCCTCGGCATGGGCCACTGAGCGGCGAACCGCACAACGTTTGCGACGGCAGAAGGGACATCTGTGGGCATTCTCGAGGGCAAGAACATCCTTGTCGCTGGCGTCACGCTCGACACCTCCATCGGCTTCCACGTGGCCAAGATCGCCCAGGGCGAGGGAGCGACGGTCGTCGTCTCCAACTTCGGCCGGGCAATGAGCCTGACGTCCCGGGTGATCAAGAAGCTTGATCCGGTCCCATTGCTGCTGGAAGTCGACGTCACGAACGAAGATCATCTGGCGGGTCTACCAGCACAGCTGGGAGAGCATCTGGACCAGCTCGACGGTCTGGTGCACTCGCTTGCCTTTGCCAACCCGGAGACGGCGCTCGGCGGCAAGTTCCTCAGCACGCCGTGGTCCGACGTCAGTACCGCGCTGCAGGTCTCGGCCTACTCGCTGGCGTCTTTGACCATGGCCTGCAAACCTTTGCTGGCTGAGCCCGCCTCGGTTGTCGGGCTGACGTTTGACGCGACTGTCTCCTGGCCGGTCTATGACTGGATGGGCGTCTCCAAATCGGCGCTGGAGAGCACCAGCCGCTACCTGGCCCGCTACCTCGGAGCGGCGGGGATCCGCGTCAATCTGGTGGCGGCGGGTCCGCTGGAAACACTGGCCAAGAGGGCGATCAGTGGCGCCGATGCCTTCAACGAAGTTTGGGGGCAGCGAGCTCCGCTGGGTTGGGATCCGAGAGATATGACACCGACTGCCAAGGCCGTCGTGGCGCTGCTCAGTGACTTCTTCCCCAAGACCACAGGGGAAATGATCCACGTGGATGGCGGCCTGCACTCCACCGGCGCCTGACCGCGCTCATGCCGACCACACCCACCGCTGGCTCGCTGGTCGAACTGCGCCTCCTGGATGGGCCGAACCTGTATTTCCCGCGTCCAGCGGC
>DATHIJ010000379.1:0-7778 GCA_035489975.1 Propionibacteriaceae bacterium
CGCTGGACACCGGTCTCGCCACTCATAGGTTTGCGCCCTTTCAGGTGAGGCTAGCAACAAATGGCAATCGAGTGGAGGTTTGCCGTGAGAGGTGACTGAATGGAGCATGGACGGTAGCGAGGCGGCCCGGGGCGAAGGTTCGCGATCAAGGTTTGGCGAGATTTAGAGCATGGCGGGCCCACTCGAAAGACAGTTTGAATGAGTCGCGGAGGGAGTCGACGCTTGGTTCGACGACCTCGATCATGTAGTCACCGTCGTAGTCCTCGGGCATGGCAGCCGTGACGGCGTCGAAGTCGACTACGCCTCTGCCGGGTTCCGTCCAGAGCCGTTTGGTCGCCTCGACTTGGTGGTAGTTGAGGCCTTCTCGAGCAGCTGGATCGAGGTAGTCGGGGAAGCAGTCTTTGATGTGGATGCCGCCGATCCGGTCGGCGTAGCGGCGGATCAGTGCCGCTGGGTCGATGCCGGCCCAGCGCAGGTGCCCGGTGTCCGGGCCGAAGCCGATCACGTCTCCACCGAGGGTGTCGAGCAGCTGAATGATCTCAGCTTCGGTCTCGAAGACTCCGCCGATCTGGGGGTGGTGCAGCGGCCAGAGCCCTTGGCTTTGGAGAACTTGACAGATGATGCCGCAGTTCTCGATGGCGAGCGCGAGCCGGTCTTTATTGAAGTCGGCGCCGACGGCCGGTTCGACCATTCTGGCGGGAACCGACATCGAGGAGACCATCGTCCGATCCAGACCCAACGCGACTTGAGCGCCGGCGAATCGTTTCGCCCGTTCCATCTCGTCGGTGATATCAACAGTTTCGTCGAAGGGCGAGCTGAACAGGCTGAGCGATGGGGTCAGCCCGTAGCTGCTGATCCAGCCACGATATTCGTCGGCGGTCATGCCCTGGGGCACGTCGGCCTTGACTGCAGTGAACCCAATATCGGCTAAGTCAGCGAATGCATGATCGAGTGCTGCCTTCGAATTTTCGACTGTGCCGTCGCGAGCTCGGTAAGCGACCGGGTTGGCCGCCAACCGCGGACGGTGGCGTTCCGCCGTATGGTCTGCGCTTGTCTCTGCCTGGCTCATCCTGGTTCCTTCCGCGATAAGTGGAAAGCTGGTGGTCGGGAACACCGGATTCTCTCGCCCTTCAGAATATTGTTGAATGCGTACCAAACCTCGATCCGGAGAAGCTGGCCCAGCGCGTGCCGTGGCAAAGATCCAAATTAAAGGTCGGAGCGCCAGCGGCGGCGCAGCGCAAATGCGGCCGTTTTGGGTTGCCTATCGCGGGTGAACGCACCTTTCTTGTTGCCGCCGACCCGCATGATCCCGGAGGTGGTGGTGAAGTCGGCGAAGTTCCACACATGCTCTCCAACGACGGCGTCGAGGCGGTCGAAGACGCGGTGGTTCATGTCGAGGTACTCCACCTGGTACTCCTCAGACCATGGGGCGCCGGCGGCGACGGAGTGTAGGCCCGGGTATGTGTCGGCGCCGTATTCAGTGATGATGATCGGCTTGCCGTCGCCGGCCCAGGCCCTCAGCTCGGTCTCCCAGTTGATCTCGGCCGCCTCGAGGTCGCCGGTATCGACGTACCAGCCGTAGTAGCGGTTGAGCATCAACACGTCGCCGAACTGGGATACCCGACATTTGCCGTGCGGGGCGAGCATCACGTTGACGAAACCGACCGGACGGGTTGGGTCTGCCTCGCGGGCAACGTCGAACAGTGGGCGGAAGTAGTTTTCGGCCCCTTCGGTGTCGGACTCCGGCTCGTTGGCGATACTCCACAACACCACGCTGGGATGGTTCTTGTCGCGGGCGATCAGTTCCCGAATCGCCTGGGCATGGACCTCGCGCGTCGCGTCGTTGGCGGTGTCGGGGGAGAACGTCTTGTAGCCCTGGCCGCCGAAAATGCCGCCGCCGAGGCCCATGTTCAGGCCGACGGCTGCGGTCTCATCGATGAGCACGATCCCTTGCCGGTCGGCGTAGTCGAGGACATCCTCCGCGTAGGGGTAGTGGGAGGTACGAAAGGAGTTGGCGCCGATCCACTTCAGCAGCTCGAAGTCGTGCAGCAGATAGGCGTCATTGTGGCCTTTGCCGAGGACCGCGACATCTTCGTGCTTGCCGAAACCCTTGAAATAGAAGGGTTCGCCATTGATCAGAAACTCAATTCCATCCACCTTAACGGTACGCACGCCGACGCTCTGGTGATAGCTGTCAACGACATCGTCCTCGTTGATCAGCTGCAGTTCCAGGTCGTACAGATAGCCGTCACCGGGAGCCCACTTGTGCACGTTCAGAACCTGCAAAGTGCCGCGGAAGCCGTCGGCGGAGGCGATTTCCGCCCCGTCGGCGTCGCGGAGGACGGCCCGAGCCCGGACCCCCTCTTGAGCCACCGCGTCCGCGGTGTAGGAGACCACACCGTTGTCGCCGTCGAGATCGGTCGCGACCGTCAGGTCCGCTATGTAGGCAGGTGGTGTCGCGTACAGCCAGACACTTCGGTGGATGCCGGCGTAGTTGAAGAAGTCGTGCCAGTACCGCTGCCGAGGCCCGGCTGGGGTTTCCTCGATGACACCTGGCGGGATGGATTGCCAGTGCAGAGTGTTGTTGACCCGTACGGTGATGCGGATCTGCTCGCCGGGCGTCACCTGCTCAGTGATGTCCGCCTCGAACGGGGTGTAACCGCCCTCATGCGATACGACCTCGGTGTCGTTCACCCACACGGTGGCCCGGTGCGTGGCCGACTCGAAAAGCAACACGATTCGCTCGCCCTGCCAGCCACGCGGCACCCAAACAGTCCGCTGATACCAGACGTCGCCGAAGTAGTCACGGACCGCGGCATCTGCGGCAATGTCGTTGAAGCTGGCCGGTACCGCCATTTCAGATGCTTCCGGCAGCGGCCCAGCGAACCATGCGGCGGGGGTGCCCTCGCCGTCTGGATCCAAGGCAAATCGCCATAGTCCGTTCAGGTTCTTTCGCTCGCGGGTTGTGGTGTCTTGAGGACGAAGCATGGCGACTCCCGGGCATTCTGAAAGGCGAACCCCAAGTGAGGGCTCAATGCAATTCAGTCACACCTCAGGCACACGGCACTACTTGTTGCCATTTGTTGCTAAGCGTGAAGATCAAAGGAGACGCAGAATCCCTTCACCCTCCGCTACGGCGACGCACCCTGCCGTCCAGCCTTGGTGCGGGCGACTTGGACGATGATGTCGGCGCAGGTGTCCAGATCCACGAGTCCCGTATTCACGACCAGGTGGTATCGATCCACCTCTCGTGGGTCCCAGCCGTAGAACTCGATGGACATGTCGGCGCGAACCTGGTCCTCGCTCTTCTGGCGCTGGGCAGCCTGTTCCAGGTCAATCCCGCTCTCCTGCGCGGCGCGGGCGATCCGCTGCTCGAGGGGACCGTCCAGCCTGACGTGCAGCGCTCCCGGCCAGTCGGCCAGTATGAATGCACCGTTGCGGCCCACGATGACGCCGCCTTCTCGCGCCGCCTCTTCGACATAGCGAGTGTTCTCCGCGACGAGCTCGTACGTGTCCCCTCGCTCCGCTAGAAGGATGTTCGGGCCTTCCCCCCCGGTATATGAGGCGACCGAGCCGCCCATCGCATTGAAAACGCGAGTAAGCAGCGAGCGACTCTCATGCACGGCCATGGCAGCCTCGATCTCCTCAGATGAGAACGCCTGCACATGCAGCGGAACCCCCAGCGCATCAGCGACCCTAGCGCTGACATAACTTGCCCCCGACCCGTAGGACTCGAACAAGGTTACGACCAGCGTCTGCGCCTGCCCGGCCTCTGAACTCGTATCGGTCATCACAACCTCCTTGGGTGGCGTGCTGGAAGGCGAGTGCTTAGTTACCTGCCTTCACGGTAGATCCAGCCTCCATCGTCCTCTTCATGCCGATTAGTGGCGGGTGAGAGTATCGGTATCAATTCAGCCAGCAGGGCACCCAACAAGCAATCTGTTGCCAGTTGTTGCCACCTGACATGTCGCAATTCGCCGCAGTCGCGTGATGACTCCGCGCGCGCTTCAAGGATCTCATTGATTCTGGCAAGCTCATTGTGTCAGTCTCGGAATAACGAAGCGGCGGAGTCGCGATGAGGGCGCGATCATCGGGCGAGCGAGCGGGCCATGGCAACAACTGGCAACGTGTGGACGCGCACAGGTGTCGTGCCGTTCAATCAAATAGCGCTATCTCTCGGCCGAGAGGCCCATACCCAGGAGTGATCTGTGGCTATTCCCGAAACGATGGACACGTCGAGACTCAGATCGTTGGAGAAGCTGCCGATAAAGACCGTTCTCGGATATGGAGCTGGAGACTTCGCCTTCAACCTTGCTTTCAGCCTGAGCACCGCGTTCCTGCTGTACTACTACACCGATGTGGCCGGCATCTCCGCCGCCGCGGTGGGCACCATGTTCCTGGTGGTCCGGCTGTGGGATGCGTTGGCCGATCTTCTGGCTGGACGGCTGGTCGACCGGACGATGACCCGGTGGGGGAAGTTCCGGCCGTTCATCATGTTTGGCGCGGTCCCGTTGCTCTTCATGAGCTTCCTCACCTTCCGAGTACCGGCGAGCTTCGACGAAGGCATGAAGCTCGTCTACGCCTACGCCACGTACGCGATCTTGGGTCTCCTCTATTCGCTGGTCAACATCCCGTACGGCTCATTGGCTTCCGCGGTCACCCAGTCGGTGCGTGAGCGGGCGAAGCTGGTGGCGGCCCGCGCCTTTGGAGCCGGCGTCGGTGGTGTGGTCCTGGCTTTTGTCGTCGGCGGCTTCATTCAGGATCTCCGCGGTCAGAAGTCCCAGATCGAGACCCCGGAGGATCTGATCGCGTACCAGGCTGCCGTGCAGGGTGTGTTCACCAAGGTCACGCTGGCGTTCATTGTGGTCGGTACCGCCGCTTTCTGGTTCACCGCCTGGGCCTGCCGCGAGCGGGTGATACGCACTCAGCCGAGCATCAGCGTCAAAGAAACCATCGGCACCCTGAGGACGAACACGCCGCTGGCCTTCTTGTGCGCGTCAAGCTTCTTCTACCTGATCGGCCTGTTCGCGGTCGGCGGGGCCACCGCCTTCTACGCCCAATATGTGCTCAACAATATCGGTCTGATCGGCCTCATCACCCTGGTCAACGTGGGCATCGCGTTGGTGATCACCCCGTTCATCCCGAAGCTCATCGACATCTTCGGCAAGAAGAACGTGTTCCAGTTCTGCGGCGTGTTCACCATCATCGGCGGCGTCGCTCTTTTCTTCGCACCGGGCAACCTGCTGTGGCTTGTGCTGCTCGCCCTGGCCATCAAGGGCATTGGCGCCAGCCTGATCAACACCGTGATGTTCGGTCTGGAAGCTGACACCGTGGAGTACGGCGAGTGGAAGACCGGTCGACGCAGCGAGGGCGCCACCTACGCATTGTTCTCCTTCACCAGGAAGGTCACCCAGTCGCTCGGCGGTGCGCTGGGTGCCTGGGCCCTGGCGATCGGCGCCTACGTAGCCGCCAGCGCAGCAAATCCGAACCCGGTCCAGCCGGAGAGTGCGATCATCGCCATCAAGTTCACCATCGGTCTGCTGCCCGCAATCGCCGCGCTGCTCGCGATGCTGATCTTCATCAAGTACCCACTAAACGACAAGAGGTTCGCCGAGATCCGCGACGAGACGGAGGCCCGCAAACTGGCCGCCATCACCGCGCATCATGAGAGGCCCGAGGACTTCGTCACGCCCGACCACCAGGTGTGAGCTCAAACCCGACATGTGTTCGTCCCTGTTCCACTCATGAGGAGGGACCCGGGCCAACGCTGTGACGGACGACTACCAATTCCCGACCAGGAGCCTGGATGAGCAAGCCAGATCTGACCGCCACTCCGTACCAGCTGGACGAGGAGGCCTTCGCCTGGGTCCGGGGCACGATTGACTCGATGAGCGTCGACGAGAAGGTCGGCCAGCTGTTCATCAACCTCAACAACCGTTTCGATGACGACTTCGTCAACCGCATGGTGGACGGCTACCACCCAGGCGGCATGCGCTATAACCACACCGACTCCGCCAGCATTCAGGCCCACATTCGGCACGCCCAAACGCGGTCGAAGGTTCCGTTGTTGGTTGCGTCCAACATCGAGGCAGGAGGCAACGGCGCGTGTGCCGACGGCACCTTGGTCGCGACACCGCTACAGACTGCCTCGACGTCCGACACCGAAGCCGCTCGTCTGATGGGCGTCGTCGGCGGCCGCGAGTCGCGGGCGCTGGGCTGTAACTGGGCGTTCACGCCGATCGTGGATATCCACCACAACTGGCGCAACACCGTGATCGCCACTCGCGCCTTCGGTAACGATCACCAGACGGTGATCAAGTACGCTGACGCCTACAGTCGTGGGGTCCGCGAAGGGGCGGGGGACCGCCCGATGGCCCTGTGCATGAAGCACTTCCCCGGAGACGGACGCGACGAGCGTAACCAGCACGTCGTGACGTCCTACAACGACTGTTCGGTGGAGGAGTGGGACGCCACCTACCGCAAGATCTGGGAGTGGGGGATCGGCGCCGGGATCGAGTCGATCATGGTCGGCCACATCATGCTGCCCGAGTATTCCCGGCACTTTCGTCCCGGGATCGCTGACGCCGACATCCTGCCGGCGACTGTTGCGCGCGAGCTGCTGACCGATCTGCTGCGCGATGATCTTGGTTTCAACGGGGTTGTCTTGACCGACGCATCGCTCATGGTTGGGCTCACCTCGGCGCTGCCGCGGGAGCGTCAGATGGTGCAGGCCATCACCGCGGGCTGCGACATGATCTTGTTCTTCCGCAATCACGACGAAGACTTCGGCTTCGTCCGCGCCGCCGTCGAATCCGGAGAGATCAGCCCCGAGCGGCTGGAGGATGCGCTCACCCGGATCCTTGGTCTGAAGGCCAAACTCGGGTTGTACCGCCGACGAGGCGATGATCTTGTGCCTCCAGCGGAGGAGTTGCAGGTGATCGGCTCGGCGGAGCACCACGACATCACCGCCCGGATCGCCGACCAGACCATCGCGCTGCTCAAAGACACGGCCGGCACGTTGCCGCTCGACCCTGGGCGGCACCGACGAATCCGGCTCTATTGTCTGGAGAGCGCACCAGACTTCACCGGCATCGTCCCGGAGTTCAAACGGGTTGCCGTCGAGGAGCTAACGGCAGCCGGCTTCGAGGTCGACGTCTACCGGACCGCTCAAGAGCTGGCTGCGGACGGTCATGATCTCGACATGCAGTCCTTCATCTCCGCCGAGACTGAGCAGTACAAGGACCGCTATGACGTCGCGTTGATCTTGGCCAACATCTCCGACTTCGCCCAGCAAGGTGCGCTGCGGATCAAGTGGTCGATGCCAATGGCCCCGGAGACGCCGTGGTATGCCGCCGAGGTACCTACCGTTTTCGTCTCGCTCAACATGCCCAACCACCTGATCGATGTGCCGATGGTCAAGACGGCCATCAACGCTCACAACCCCACACCAGAAGTGATCAGGTCATTGGTGGCGAAGTTGGTCGGCCGAAGTCCCTTTCAGGGCACCCGCAACGACAACGTCTGGTGTGGCTCGTGGGACACGCGTCGCTAACGCGTCATCTTGTGCCGACACTTGCCGAGGGGCAGGGTGACCCTATGACGACCACGCAAGAACCCAATACCCGATCAGGCCAGAACTATGGGACGGATCCGGCTCTATTGTTTGGAGAGCGCACCCGACTTCACCGGAGTCGTCCCGGAGTTCAAACGGGTTGCCGTCGAGGAGCTAACGGCAGCCGGCTTCGAGGTCGACGTCTACCGGACCGCTCAAGAGCTGG
>DATHIJ010000380.1:0-2179 GCA_035489975.1 Propionibacteriaceae bacterium
TAGACGAGCGACGATGACGGCAGCGCGGATCATCATCTGGCGCCACGGTCGCACTGAATGGAACGTGGTGAACCGCTTCCAGGGGCAGGCCGACATCCCTCTCGACGCGGTCGGGCAGGGCCAAGCGATCCGTGCTGCGGAGGTGCTTGCTGGCTATCGCCCTTTCGGCTTGTACTCCAGCGACCTATCACGGTGTTATCAAACGGCCGCAGTACTCGCCCAGCGCATCGGGTTGGAGATCATCACCGACAAGCGCTTGCGCGAGATTCACGTCGGCTCGTGGGAGGGCTTGGTCGGCGCGGAGGTGAGGGAGGCCGACCCCGAATTGGCCCGCCGCCTCTGGGCCGGTGAGGACGTACGCCGATCGCCGACCGGCGAGAGTCCGACCGAGGTCGCAGAGCGGATGCTGGAGGTCCTGACCGAGATCGCCGAGGACGCTGAAGATCATTCCTCAGTCGTCGTCGTCACCCACGGGCTTTCCGGCCGGGTTGGGGCGTGCCGGTTCGTGGGTCTGCCATTTGACCACTGGCGACTGTTCGGCGGCCTTTCGAACTGCGCTTGGGTGAGCATCGACCGGCATCGCTCCGGTGCCTACTGGCGGATCGAGGGCTACAACTTGACGGCCAACGCAGATCTCGACATCGGCTGAAACGCGCGGCTCACATTGGCGGTGGGCGACTCGCTGGGCGAGTGCGCCGATGGCATGCTGGTCGGGTGGCGACGGCACCGGTGGACACCGCAGTCGAGGCGCCGCCGAAGTTCTCCTGGGCTCTGGCGCCGGCGTTCGGCGTGTCGCTCTCTGCCTTTCTGATGTTCGGAATACAGCACGAGCCATCTGGGTACGCAGTGCTGGCTGTCAGTGTGATCTTGGCATTCGTTGTCGACCGTGATCTTGGCAAGAGCCTGCTGCTGATCGGCTTCGGCATCGGGGTCATCGGAACGATCTCACTGGCGGCGGACATCAGCTATGGCCACATCGCCGTGATGGGGAGCGTGCTGCTCATCGCCGTCGTGGTCCCGTACGTGGTCGACCGCTTCGTGTTCAAGCGCTACATCGTCCGTTTTCCGGTCAAGACCGGCCGACGATGGACTACCGGTGAGCGTTTGTGGGTCGTCAGCGTGGTGGGACTTGCCTGGCTGATCATGCCGTTTTACTTCATCACTTCGGGGACCTACCTCAACTGGCCGGCGGTCAGCGAGCCGAGCGAACTCATCCGTCTCTTCCTCGCCGTCAACGCTGTCGGCCTGTGGGACGAACTGTTCTTCATCTGTACGGCATTCGCACTACTGCGGCATCACTTTGTGATGTGGCAAGCCAACATCTTGCAGGCGATCATCTTCGTATCGTTCCTCTGGGAGTTGGGCTACGCAGCCTGGGGACCCTTTCTGACCACCACCTTCGCCCTTGTTCAGGGCTACCTCTTCAATCGCACTCGTTCCTTGCTGTACGTCGTCAGCGTGCACTTGATCTTTGACTGCGTGCTGTGGGGCATACTCGTGCACGCTCACAATCCCGGATGGCTGCCGATCTTTCTCTACTGATGCCAAGCGCTAGGTGAGATGTCACCGCTCCGGAGGACGAGCATGTGGCTGACGTCTTGCGATGACCGAAGCTGACCGGGCGCTTGCTCTGCGTGAGGGCTGGCTGACGCCCTTTGCGGGCCGCGCGGAGGCATCGGAATGATCGGTATGAGTCGGCTCTTTCTTAGGCGCCGACGGCAGTCCGTGGCGACCATTAGGACGCCCCACTCGCCAGGCCACCGTCAGGTCGTTCGATTCGCCCGGCCTAAGGCTTCGACTGTAAGATCGGTCAGGTTGTGGACGTGCCGGCTCGTCCACGCTCAAGGGGCTTTGGCGCAGCTGGTAGCGCGCTTCCATGGCATGGAAGAGGTCAGGGGTTCGAGTCCCCTAAGCTCCACCCACTAATTCCCCTGGTCAGGCTTGAATCGCATCGGGGTCATTTCAGCGCTCGGTATGGCTCTCAGCGGACGCGGGGGGCAGATTGGGGGGCTCGTTGGCCTTCTGGTGCGCCTTGAAGATGTCATCCATCGCCTTCGCGCCACGTCGTAGCACCGGGCGCAACTCCTTGCGATACACCTTTTCCGTCGTACGGGTGTTCGCGTGGCCGACCAGATGCGCGATGTCCTCGATCGGGATCCCTGCGCTCGACAGCAGCGAG
>DATHIJ010000381.1:0-2110 GCA_035489975.1 Propionibacteriaceae bacterium
CGATCCCGCTCTCCTTGGTTGCGGCCGTTTTGATCTTGGATGCCGCGGGAGCCACCGTCAATGTCATGGTGCTCGCGGGGTTGGTCGTGGCCATCGGGGTGGTGGTGGACGACGCCATCATCGACGTCGAAAACGTGGTACGGCGACTCCGGCAGGCGCGAGCCGAAGGCAGTACAGCGTCGACCTTTAGTATCGTGCTCAACGCCTCCGTCGAGGTCCGGTCGGCGATCACCTACGCCACGGTGATCAATGTGATTGCCGTGGTGCCGGTACTGTTCCTGGCAGGACTGTCCGGATCGTTCTTCCGCCCGCTCGTGCTCTCGTATGCGCTGGCGGTGTTGGTCTCCATGGTGGTGGCCCTGACAGTGACGCCGGCCTTGTGCCTGCTGCTGCTTTCCCGTGGCAAGCTGGCCAGCAAGGAGTCCCCGCTGATGCGGGTGCTGAAGCGGGCGTATGCCGCACTTCTGGCACCGCTGATTCGCAAGCCCCTCCCGGCAATAGCACTGACCCTGGCGTTGCTTGTCGGGGGAGTGCTGGCGGTGCCCACACTCGGCAGCCAGTTGCTTCCCAACTTCAAGGAACGGGACTTCCTGATGCACTGGCTGACCGAGCCCAGTACGTCGGTCACCGAGGAGACGCGGGTCTCAGTCTTGGCCTGCAGAGACCTCAAAGAGATCGAGGGCGTGCGCAACTGCGGCTCCCATATTGGCCAGGCGTATCTGGCTGACGAGGTTTACGGCGTTTACTTCGGTGAGAACTGGATCAGTGTCAGCCCAGCTGTCGATTACGACGAGACCCTTGACAAGGTGCATCGCGTCGTCGAGTCATACCCAGGGCTCTTTCGCGACGTACAGACCTATCTCAGGGAGCGCATCAAGGAAGTGCTGACCGGTAGCAGCGAGTCCATCGTGGTGCGCATTTACGGGCCCGACCTCGCGGAGCTGCAGAAGCAGGCCAAGACCGTCGAGCAGCGGATCGGCGACATCCCGGGGATTGACGACGCGCATGCCTCGCTGCAGACCGACCTGCCGCATATCGAGGTTGAAACCGATTTGGCCAAAGCTCGAGCGGTCGGGCTGACTCCTGGAGAGATCCGTCGGCAGACATCCGCCCTGATCGCCAGCGAGGAGGTCAGTGACATCTTCGCGCACGGCCGGGCGTACGACGTCCATGTCACGGTGATCCCATCGGCTCGCGACAGCGTCACCGACGTTGAGAACATGCAGCTGGACACCCCGTCAGGTCGGAGGGTGATGCTGAAGCAGGTCGCTGACGTCCGGATGGGCCCAACGCCGAACGCCGTCGAGCGCACGAAGCAGTCGCGCCGCATCGATGTCGGTGCCAACGTGGCGGGGCGCCCGCTGAACCAGGTGGTTGACGACGTCGAACAGCGGATGGAAGGAGTCACCTTCCCGCTGGGCTATCACGCCGAGGTTATCGGCGAATCCACGGAGCTCGACGCCGCAGAAGACACGCTGCTCGCTTTCGGCATCGCGGCCGCCGTGGCGACCTTGCTGCTGCTGCATATCGCATTCGGCAGCTTCCGGCCTGCGCTACTGACTTTCTTCCTACTGCCGATGGCGCTAGTCGGAGGGGCAATTGCAGCCTGGCTGAGCGGCGGAGTGCTTTCGCTCGGGTCGCTGGTCGGCTTTCTCGCGGTGTTCGGCATCGCTGCCCGCAATGGGATCTTGATGATCAGTCACTTCGAGCGGCTGGAGCGCGAAGAGGGCGTGAAGTTCGGTCCGGGTCTGGTGATTCAGGGTGCCAGAGAACGCCTGGCGCCGATCATGATGACCGCTCTGGCCACTGGTTTGGCGTTGGTTCCGCTTGTGGTCGCCGGCAGCATTCCAGGCCACGAGATCGAACACCCCATGGCGATAGTGATCCTCGGCGGCTTGGTCACTGCAACATTGGTCAACTTGTTCGTGTTGCCTTCGTTGTATCTGGCGTTCGGTAAGAGTCGGCGCGAAAAGGCGGCGCTTGCGGCTGCCGAAGCCCCTGCCACAGCGGTCTGAATGACTGCGCCCGTCGTGGGCTCCTCGGGCGGGCTAAGCAAACGCGGCAGAGACTTTGGCGGCAGGTGCAGGAGATCGGTGCTTGGGTTTCAAGC
>DATHIJ010000382.1:0-2906 GCA_035489975.1 Propionibacteriaceae bacterium
GAACACCAGCACCCCGAGAACCGACATGACTCTGTCACGAACCGAGGCTAGACCCTTCGACCTCCTCGCGCCGCTGACGCAGCGACCGCGGCCAGCAGAGTCCCTCTCTGCTCGGAAAACGGATTCACCCCCAGGTGGTGCGACAGAGCTGCGTCATGACCTTGCCGCAGACCGGACTCGCCAGCTCCGTCATCGCGTCTTGGCTCGGTTACGATCAGCCGTCGTCTACCTGAGGGATGGCAGACGTTGAGGCTGATGTGCCGTATCCCCAGTGCAGGCGGCACCGTTCCGCTGGGTATACCGGAACCGGCCGCGGTACACGAGGAACACCCAGTCCCGAAGTTCTCCTCTGCCGGGTCGGTGTCTTGTCCTCCTTTGGCCAGGACATCCTCGACGGTCTCGCTCATGATTGAGGTGCCCGACCCGGCTGGCTAAACCGCGGTGCGCCGCTAGGCCCACGTCCAAGGGTCCAGCGGAGCGATGCCGAGCTGCCACGCTGCTCCGGAATAGGGAAGTACAGCAGCAAAGTACAGCAACGCCGGCGCCATTCGGCGGCGTTCAGTGAGCTTCGGAGTCACCCAGCGCGCGCAAACGATGCTCAGCGCGGCGCCTGCCATCACTTTGCAAGCAAGAGGTTAGGGGTTCGAGTCCCCTTGGCTCCACTATTTACCCTTGTCAGAGGCGCTTTCGCAGCCGAAGGACCCCTCACAAGGCCCGAGCACCGCGGCAAAGTGCGCAGAACCCTCGTTTCGTCCGGTTCGGACGACGTCATGCTGAACCGCAATGAGCACTTCTAGATCATCAAGCGATGGACGCGTCCGACTGCATGGTATGCCTGAGCTGGGACGTCATCCGCGGTGACCGCGGGTGCGCGGGATGCGCTGGCTCATCACGCTGAAGGGCGGTGAGTGTATGGATGTGCTGCTTGTCTGCGACGCGGGTGTTGAGCGACACGAGGTTGAGGAGCTCCCCCAGTTGCTCCAACGGAACGACGCCGTTGTCTGGGTGGACATCCCGGTTTGTGACCAGCAGGCGGTGAGTGTGCTGTCCGACGTGTTTGGCTTCCACCCGATCGCGGTGCGGGACTGCATCGAGCGCAATCACGTGTCTAAGGTTCACATCTACCGCGACTACGTCTTCTCTGTTCTTCACGCACCGAAGATCGGCAAGCGCGGCCATGTGCACTATGTCGAGCTTGACCAGTTCGTGGGCCCGAACTACCTGGTCACCGTCCATGGGCCGCTCAGCCAGGCGGTGGACCCAGAAGTTGCTTTCCTGGACACCAACGCTGTGATCCGCCGGCTCGAACGGAAGCAACTGCCCATGAGCTCGCCGTTCGAGCTGTCGCATGCGATCGTCTCAGCCATGATCCGACGCGAATCAGATCTAATTGCCCACCTCGCAAAGGAATCTGGCCTACTGGAGCAGCGGGTCATGCTCGATGAGGAAATGGAGGATCCGGAAGCGTTTTTGGAGGAGCTGTTCCAGGCGTGGTACGTGCTCCTCGCGGTTCGTACCATTGCCACGCACAGCAGCGCAACTTATGGGCGGATGGCGCGACTTGTCCGCTTCCTTCCTGATGCTGCAGCCCCACTGTTCGCCGATATCGCAGATCAGTTCGAGGTCATCAAGACCATGGCTGACGGGCAGCGGGAGTTCCTTCACGGTGTTATCGAGTTCTACCAGACGCGGACATCGACGCATTTGACCATCGCTGCCCAGAAATCAGCATCGACCGGAGTACGACAAAACGAAGACATGCGCCGGATCACCGCGTGGGTCGCGATCGTTGCTGTGCCCACTGCGGTGACAGGCTTTTTCGGTCAGAACGTGCCCTACCCAGGCTTCGGGACGGCAGGTGGCTTCATGGCCTCAGCTCTGATCATCATCCTCCTCGCCTCGGTTCTCTTCATCATCTTCAAGCGCAAAGGATGGCTGTAGGCGGCCGCGCGGGCAGGAGAAGTATCTCATCCGATTCATGGGTGCGCAGCCGTCGGAACCGCTGCCAACTACCCCGCGGCTTCGATCATCATGATCACGGGCTCATCAGTTAGGCGCCAGAGAGCCCCTTGACCTGCTCCCACACCCGCTCGAAGCGGCCGACATCGATAATCGGTTTGCGCACGTTGGCCAGTGCCCACTGCTGTTGGGCCTCGGTGGAGGACGACTTGCCATGTAGCTCGACCGCGAGCGCCGAGGAATCCCGGACAAAGACCTCGAAGATCGTGTCGAGTACGTCGGGGTCGAGCCCTGCCAGTCTGGCCTGCTCGAGGATCAGCTGCGCATAGACGATCAGCGTGAACAGCTGTCCGAGCACCAACCGGAAGTCCAGGTCTTGCTGTTGCTCGGCATCCGGTGCCGCGGTCCGCAGCAGGGTCGTGAAGCCCTCCGCCTGCTCCCGGAACCGTGCGACGTTGGGCAGCCCGGCGTACGGCTCGAAGGCCAGCCGCCAGTCGCCGAACGTGACCTCGCCCAAGCCACGCGCCGGGCCCTGCCGGAACAGGAACTCGTCGTCGACCGGGTCCTGCCGGGTAGGCACCGCTGGTTGCTCGGTCGGTGCAAAAAGGTAGTTCGGCATGAACTTCAAGATCAGCGCGAGATTGACGTGCACGGTGCCCTCGAGCTTGGCCAGCGCGCCGATGTCCTTGCCGGCTCCGCGAAAGTACGTGTCGCGCTCGAATCCCTTGGCGGCGATGACGTCCCAAAGCAGCGCGATGACTTTCTCGCCCTCGGTGGTCATCTTCATCTTGCTGACCGGGTTGAACAGCAGGTATCGACGATCTTGAGGGCCGGCCGATCGGAAGTAGTCGATGGCGCGATCACCGAAGGCCTTCATCGCGATCAGCCGCGCATACGCGTCCACAAACGACCGGCGCACGTGCGGAAAATCGGTGACGCGCTTGCCG
>DATHIJ010000383.1:0-4931 GCA_035489975.1 Propionibacteriaceae bacterium
GCGAGGCATCCGCCACGTTGACGCCGGCCCGCAACTGAACCCAGAACTCCTCCGGAGCAACCAACCGCCCCACGACCAACACCTCCACTCAGGTGTTGCATCGATTTCATGAGCCTGAGGCGGGAGTGGCGGGACGCGGGCTCGGCTGGAGTGAAGTTTTTCAGCGAGAGCCTTGCTGGCCGACCCAACTGTGGGCCCCGACACTAACCTCGAGACATGCCGTCGGACATGCCTGAGGGACAGCCCGCACCGCGCGACAGCTCGCTACCTGAGCAGGCCCGGTCGGAGCTTCCGCAGCGACCTCTCGGCATCTACATCCACGTACCGTTCTGCACGACCCGCTGCGGATACTGCGATTTCAACACCTATACCGCCGCCGAACTCGGTAGCGAACCAGGCGCCAGCCGCACGGGCTACATTGACGCCGCGATCCAGGAGCTCGGGATAGCAGCCCGAGTGTTGGGCCCGGACCCTCCACCCGTCTCCACGATCTTCGTCGGTGGCGGCACGCCGACGGTGCTGCCGCCGGATGATCTTGGTCGGCTGGTTGCGGCAGTGCGTCGCCATTTCGGGCTGGCGCCCGACGCCGAGGTGACGACCGAGTCCAACCCGGAGTCCATTGACTTCGCGGGCCTGCAACGGCTACGCGAGCTGGGATTCAACCGGATCTCCTTCGGCATGCAGTCCGCTGTGCCTCAGGTGCTCGCGACGCTCGACCGGACGCACACGCCGGGGCGTCCGATACAGGCTGTGACCGATGCCAAGGCAGCCGGGTTCGCCAACATCAGCCTTGACCTGATCTACGGAACGCCAGGGGAGTCGGCAAGCGATTGGCTGGAGAGCCTGGAGGCGGCACTGTCAGCGGCACCACAACACATCAGCGCCTATGCACTGATCGTGGAAGACGGCACCCGGCTGGCGGCTCGGATCCGGCGCGGTGAGCTCCCGCCCACCGACGAGGATGATCTTGCCGATAAGTATCTGATCGCTGACGACCGGTTCACCGCCGCCGGCTACACAGCGTACGAGGTGAGCAACTGGTCCAGGAGCGCGGCGACCCGCTGTCGCCACAATCTGGGCTACTGGCGCAGCCATCACTGGTGGGGCGTCGGCCCAGGAGCGCACAGCCATGTGGGCGGGGTGCGTTGGTGGAACCTCAAGCACCCGCAGGCGTACGCATCCAGGCTTGCTTCAGGCCTATCACCGGCTCAGGCCCGAGAGCTGCTGTCGGCGGAGCAACGACGAACCGAGCGCATCCTGCTCGAGCTTCGCCTCGCTGACGGCCTCTCCACCTCACTGCTCACTGCGACCGAGAAGGGTCGTCTTGTGCACCTTGTCGCGCAGCGACTCGCGGTGGTCGAGGATGGCATGTTGATCTTGACGCGCAATGGGAGGCTGCTCGCGGATGGTGTGATCCGTGACCTGCTGGACTGATGGGACGCCTGGTGATTGTCAGTGCGTGGCGGTCACGGCCATGTTTCCGCTGAATTCGGTTCTATTCCCTACCCAAGCACGGGCCCGGTGCTGGCACGTGCAACCAAGCTGATGGGCAGCAGCACCTGGCGGGGACTGGATTGCGGATCGATCAGCAACCGGCCGACGTGTTTCCCCTTGTCCCGGATCGGTTGATGAACCGTGGTGAGATTGGCGGCTTTGGCCGCGGGGATGTCGTCAAATCCACACACGGAGACGTCGGCTGGGATGCTGAGCCCGCGGCTCGCAAGTGCCTGGAGTGCGCCGAGCGCCAGCACGTCACTCAAGCCGACAATCGCAGTCGGAAGTTGCTCATGGTCGAGTAACCAGATCGTGGCAGTGTTGCCGGACTCGATGGAGTTGTGGCCCCCGGAGACGATCGTGACTTGCCCTGGCATCGACTTGCGCAGGCCGGCGACGCGGGCAGCGTAGTCGAGGTAACGGAGGCCGGATGCATCGAGGCGCTGCCCCGGGCTGCCTGCCGGTTGATTGGTTTCGACCAGGACAGCGATGTCTCGGTGACCCAGCCGGCCCAGATGCTCGCCAACCATCACACCCGCGCCGAAGTCATCTATGGCCACCCAGCTCGATTCAGGATCGTTACTGGCGCTAGTCGTCACAAGCCTCATTCCGCGCGCTTTTGCCAGCAGCGCAGCCGGGTGGTCCACGGGCAGCGAAAGGATGGTCAGGGCGTCGATGTTGGCCTGCCGCACGGCGATCACGTCAGTCTTGTCCGTCTCCGCCTGTGCTGAGCCGGTCGCCCGTCTGGACACTGGCATCAGCACGATGCTGATCCCATGTTCTTCGACAACCTCACTGAGACCAGTCAAGAACTCGATCGCGAAAGGGTCGGAGAACGCGTACGAGAGCCGCTCGGACAGGAGCACCCCGACAGCGTCCGCCCGGCCTATTCGGAGGGTCCGTCCCGCAGCGTCGGGTCCGGCGTAGCCGAGTTCCTCGGCTGTGGCAAGGATCCGCTGGCGCAACTGCGGCGACAGCTGGTCTGGACGGTTGTAGGCGTTCGAGACGGTTGCCGGCGAGACGCCGAGCACGGCGGCGAGGGTTTTGACGGTCATGCGCGCCATATCGTGCCTCGCCCTGGTCGACCCTGCTGAATCGTTCTAGTCAGCCTATCGGGCTCGACCCATTACAGAGTTGTCAGCGTCCATCGCCGTCCGGGCGACTATGGACGTTGACAAGTCGGAGTTGCTGGGGGGCGGCTACCTCAGCCCACTATTCAGCGGCGCTTTCTGCCTTTTCTGAGGTCCCAGGAATCGCTTCCCGGAGTCCAGTTCAAGACACTGGCACGCTCCATGAATTCGTCGCTTGTGATGTCGCCGCGCGCAAACCGCTCGGCGAGGATGCGTTTCGCCTCGGCTTCAGGTGAGCGACTGGGGGCCCATGCCGTGGACCCGAGCTGCCCGTTCCGAACCAGGAAGAACAACAAGGTGCCCAACACGAGCAGCAAGAACAGGAAGAACATGGCAGCTCCTAAGAATGGTGCGAAGGGCGGCACTGCGCCGCTGGCGAATGTTGAGGGCTCGCCGGCTCCCCAGTGAGGGCCGTGATGATGATGATGACCGAAGCCGCCCTCCAGCGGGATGAGTAGTGGGGTCGTCATGATCCCATTGTGTGCCGGGCTACCTGTGGCCCGCATCGGCCGAAAAGCGGCTCTTTGACTACGTTCTCTGACGTAGCCGGCATACGGCGATCGGGCGATGTGCAGCCAGGGCGGTCGGTCTAGTGTCAAGACGACCGCATCCCGTCACAAATCGAGGAGGGCACCATGCGGGTCGAGGCCCGGCGTGCGCTCCTCGTGGACTCCGTCATCGGATTTGTATTGGCGTTGACCAGCTGGATGGCCTCGTTCTATGTCTGGGCGGGTTCGGAGTTCGGCCGGCCGGAGTGGCGTCACGGACCACCTCGCCAGATGGTGGCCAGCGTTGATCCCTCCCCATGGGTGTTGCCAGCGGTGACCCTTGTCGCACTGGGAGTGGCCACCAGGCGAATTTGGCCCCGTGCCGCCTTCATCGCGACGGTCGCTGGAGTGGGCGCATATCTGGCCACCGGGTCGACCTTCGCCCCAATCTTTCTGGGACCTGCGCTTGCCGTGTATTCAATGGCGGGTGGCGCGTCGATCTTCGCGGATCGGGCACCGGCAGACACCCCCGGCCGAGCGTTGCCACAACTGCGCAGCTGGGCACCGCTGCTCGTTCTGCTCGTGCCGATGATCATGGCAGGATACTGGCAGGAGCCTTACGTCGGGCTGCTCGATCCCGCCTTCTACGGGGGCTTGTTGAGCGTGATTGCGATCGCAGTTGTCCCAGCCATGATCGCCCTGCTGGTGCGAAGTCGCCGAGAAAGCGAACGAGAGGTCCGTGAGCAGGAACGCCGCCGTTACGCGTACGAGGAACGGCTCCGCATCGCCCGCGACGTGCATGACGTGGTCGGCCACAGCCTTGCCGTGATCACCATGCAAGCCGGGGTTGCGCTGCATCTGCTGGACAAGGAGCGGGCCGGCCACCCGCGTCCGGATCAGGTGGCGTCCTCTCTGGAAGCGATCAAGAAGACGAGCCGTGAGGCGCTGGCGGAGCTGCGGACAACACTCGAGGTCTTTCGAGCGGATGCTGAGGAGCCGCGGAGTCCATTGCCTGGATTGGATCGACTCGACGACCTGATAGACGGGCTGCGCTCCGCTGGCCGGGATGTGACGCTGCTCCGCGCGCAGTCTGGTGATGATCTTCAGGAGGTACCTGCGGCAGTGGACCAGGCGGCGTTCCGGATCATCCAGGAGTCGCTCACCAACATCGTCCGGCACGCCCCGGCGGCTCACGCCACCGTGCGCCTGACTCGCCAGGCCGGAACGTTGACCATCGAGGTGTACGACGATGGACCTGCTGTCAGTGTGCCGCCCGATGGGAACGGGATCCGTGGCATGCGTGAGCGGGCTCGAGCGGTCGGCGGCGCCGTTCGCGTCTCGGTGCGCGAGCCGACCGGGCTGGCGGTCCGAGCCGAACTGCCGCTGGTGGGAGGGGAGGCGCGGTGACCATCTCGGTCGCCCTTGCCGACGACCAGGCCCTGGTACGAATGGGCTTACGGGTGTTGATCGAGTCTGAAGATGATCTTGTCCTGGCCGGTGAGGCCGAAGATGGGCAGGCGGCCGTGGATATGGTGCGGCGCACCCGACCGGACGTGATCTTGATGGATATCCGGATGCCACGGCTCGACGGGATTGCCGCGTTGCGGTTGATCGTGAATGATCCGACGCTGGCTGGTGTGCGAGTGATCATGCTCACCACATTCGAGCTCGACGAGTACGTCTTTGAGGCTTTGCAGGCAGGTGCGGCCGGGTTTCTGATCAAGGACACCGAGCCGGCGGACATGTTGCGTGCCATCCGGCTGGTCGCCGCGGGGGAGTCCCTGTTGTCACCGTCGGTCACTCGGCGGGTGATCGAATC
>DATHIJ010000384.1:0-5915 GCA_035489975.1 Propionibacteriaceae bacterium
AAAGTGGGGCACATCCTCAATTCCGAACGTGATTCCCACCAGGACATCTGGACACTGGAGTCCCACCCGATCGACGGCGTCATGTACCGCTTCGCTGAAGAAGTCAGCTTTGCTGGCTGGATGAGGCGGCTGGGCACGACGCACGGTCAGTGCATTCGGCAAGGCCAAGGGTCCACGAAGCCCGCGGCCGTGACGGTCACGACGGTGGCTGGGCACGTTCGAACTCTAGTGTCCTGCGCCAGGAATCCGCGACGGATGTGCGCACCGGACTCCCGGTGCAGGACACCGGTCTGACACGGCAGCGCTTCCCACGATCGAACCCCTGCGCGGAGTAGCGTCGGGCAGGTGAGGTCGCGCCGCTGTTCACGAGCAGGCTGCCAGCGTCCGGCTACCTCGACGCTGACGTATGCCTACCGAGACTCAACGGCGGTCCTCGGTCCGCTCGCCAACCAGGCCGAACCACATTGCTACGACCTGTGCCAGCAGCATGCGCACACCCTCTCGGCACCGCGCGGTTGGGAAGTGATCAGGCTCACCGTCGAGGAGCAGTCGAAACCGACTGCCGATGATCTGCTCGCCCTCGCAGACGCGGTAAGGGACGTGGGTTTGTCCTACGATCCGCCGGCCGGACCGATCATGGAGTCCGCCCGGCGCAGCGGCCTCGTCGAGCTGGCGCGTCGTGGACATCTGACCGTCCTCGCAGATCCTGGTGCGGGCTGAAACCGGGTCACGGCGCGCACCCCGGACCGTCTAAGATGCTCACTCGATGATCAAGCCGGGAATCTTCAAGGCCAACGACATTCGAGGAATCACTGAAGGCTCCGCTCCGGAGTGGGACGCCGCTGGGGCGTACGCAATTGGTGTCGCGGTCGTTGAGGTGCTGAGTCTCAACAGTGGCGCCGGAGCGCTCGTCGTCGGTCGCGACATGCGCACCAGCAGCCCGGTGATGGCCGCTGCATTTATTGATGGCGTGCTGAGCCGCGGCGTCGATGTGGTCGACATCGGCCTGTCCAGTACCGACCAGTTGTGGTTCGCGTCAGGTCGGCTCGAGCTGCCCGGCGCGATGTTCACCGCCAGTCACAATCCAGGTGAGTACAACGGGATCAAGTTCTGCCTGGCAGGCGCGAAGCCGATCACTTCAGCCGCATTGGCCGAGATCGCCGATCGTGCCAGCGCCGCCGAACCACTGCCGGCCGTGCCACCAGGGCAGCGCTCCGAGCAAGATCTGCTGCCGGCCTACGCCGCCTACCTGCACTCCCTTGTCGACCTGACGGGCATCCGGCGGCTCCGGGTGGTCGCCGACGCCGGCAACGGGATGGCTGGATACACCCTGCCGGCGGTACTGGGAGGTGATGATCTTGTGTTGATCGGCCTGTTCCTGGACCTCGACGGAAACTTTCCCAACCATCCGCCGAACCCGCTCGAGCCCGAGAACCTGCTCGATGCGCAGGCAGCGGTCCGCGAGAATGCAGCTGATCTTGCTCTGGTATTTGACGGCGACGCAGATCGTTGCTTCATCATCGACGAGCGTGGCAGCGTGGTCAGTCCGTCGGTAATCACCGCGATGATCGCCAGTCAAGAGCTGGCCCGTGAGCCAGGTGCGGCCATCGTCTGCAACAAGATCACCTCCCGGGTTGTGTCGGAGGTCGTCTTAGCCGAAGGCGGCAAGATTGTCATCAGCAGAGTGGGTCACACCTTTGTGAAGGCCGCCATGGCCGAGCACAACGCGATCTTCGGTGGTGAGCACTCAGCGCACTACTACTTTCGTGACTTCTGGGGTGCTGACACAGGCATGCTCGCGGCGCTGCATGTGCTTGCTGCGGTCGGACGTTCGGACCGGCCGTTGTCAGAGCTCGTGGCGCGGTTTGATCGCTACTCCGCCTCTGGAGAGATCAACAGCCTGGTCAGCGATCAACAGATGATCATGAATCGCGTGGCCGCGGCGTTCGCCGGCCGCGGCGAGCAAGATCGACTCGACGGGCTGACCGTCTCTGGCCCGGACTGGTGGCTGAACGTACGACCCAGCAATACCGAGCCACTGCTCAGGCTCAATGTCGAGGCGGCCGACCGGGAGATGATGGCGGCCTTGCGTGATGAGACGTTAGGTTTGATCCGCGCGTAGCGCAGTCGAGTCGAGGAGGAACGAACGTGGCAGTCGATCTGGCGCCCGAGCTGCTGGAGATTTTGGCCTGCCCCAACTGTCATGGAGCACTCGCTGTTGATCATGACCGTGACGAGCTGGTATGCCTTGCGGCCGAGTGTGGCCTGGCCTATCCGGTGCGGCAACAGATTCCGGTGCTGCTGATCGACGAGGCTCGCCGTCCCAATTCCCGCCTCGATCGTCCGGGCACTCCGCCCGGTCGGTGATGTCTGTCTTCAACGACGCCTGGCTCGACGATCAGAAGGCGCTGGTCGGGGGGGATTCGATCCTGCGGCGCCTGGCTGAAGCCGGAGCCCGCGTACGACGCGAGGCCGCCGATTCAGCAGAGCCGAAAGCTCTGCTGCAAGGGTTACCACGGCCCAGGGCGGTGATTGCCGCAGGGACTGAGGCGCGCTTTATCCGGGCGATGCTGGAACCGGTGTGCCCAGTCCCGTTTGTGGCATGGCCGACCCATAGCCTTCCTGGCTGGGTTGGCGCCCTCGACCTCGTTGTGGTCATGGCGAGCGAGAGTGCGCCGGCGGGCCTGATCGCAACAGTCCATGAGGCCGTACGCCGTGGTTCCCAACTGCTGATCGCATGCCCCCAACCCTCGATGATCGCCGAGCACGCGGCCTCCCGATCCACCATCGTCTTACCCACCGCAACCGCCGATCCGCTCGCCGCGGCGATCGTGGTTCTGGACTGTTTGCATGCCATGCAGCTCGGACCGGAGGTCCACCCGCAATCGGTCGCCGATGCCATGGACAACGTGGCCGAGGAGTGCTCCCCATTCGCCGATGTTTCGGAGAATCCTGCGAAAGACCTTGCTATGGGTCTGGCCGAGGCCCAGCCCCTCGTCTGGGGTGGCTCAGTACTTGCGGCTCGGGCGAGTCGCCGGCTCGCCGAGGCGCTGCGGGCGGCCAGTGGCCGTGCCGCGCTCGCAGCTGATGCAGACGCGCTTATGCCGATCCTGGACTCCACCCCACAACGTGACCCTTTTGCTGACCCGTTCGAGGATCAAATATCGGTCGATCGACGGCCGACCTTGGTGCTGCTCGATGATGGGAACACCGAGAGCCTGATCCGTTCTGATCATCAGCGCCTCGTCTCCGCAGCCGAACGCAACGACGTACGCGTCTGCACTATCGCGCACCAGTCAGGGTCTGACGTCGAGCGGTATGCCACCTTGCTGCAGACGGGCATGTTTGCCGCTGTCTACCTTGCCGTCGGCCTTGGACGCAGCGTCGAGCGGTGACCGACGGCAGCCTTAGCTCAACGACGCATTTTCAGAGGAAGCTCTCAAGTCGCGTGCGGCATGGTCTGGCAGGATTTCACCTGTGAGTGCCGAGGGCGGTACCAGGGCGGTCATTGCGGCTCTGCTCGCCAATACCTTTATCGCATTGACGAAGTTCGGCGCTTGGATACTGACCGGAGCCTCCTCCATCTTGGCCGAAGCGATTCACTCGGTCGCAGATGCTGGCAACCAGGTGTTGCTGTTGGTCGGCGGCCGGCGGTCCCAGAAGGAGGCCACCGAAGCGCACCCGTTCGGGTACGGCCGGGAGCGCTACATCTTCGGTTTCATCGTCTCGGTCGTGCTCTTCAGCGTCGGCGGGCTGTTCGCGCTCTACGAGGCGTACCACAAATTCCATGAGATCCAGGAGGGCCACCCGAACGAGCTGCTGGAGAGCAGGTGGTGGTGGGTTCCGATCGTCATCCTGCTCGCGGCGATCGTGGCCGAGAGTCTCTCCTTCCGGACCGCCATCAGGGAATCCAACAAGGTGCGCGGCCGGCAAACCTGGAGCAAATACATCCGCGCCGCCAAGGCACCCGAGCTGCCGGTGATCTTGTTGGAGGACTTCGCCGCGCTCGTGGGGTTGGTCTTCGCTTTGTTCGGTGTCGGGATGACACTGTTGACAGGCAACGGCTACTTCGACGTGATCGGAACGGTCATGATTGGTCTGCTGCTCGTGGCCGTGGCGATCGCCTTGGCGATCGAGACCAAGAGCCTGCTACTCGGTGAGGCGGCAAGCCCAGACGCCATAGCGCGGATCGAGCAAGCGCTGACCGGCACGCCTGGCGTCGAGCGGATCATCCATATGAAGACGCTGCATCTCGGACCGGAAGAGGTGTTGGTCGCGGCCAAAATTGCGGTCGGACCGCAGGCGAATGCCGCCGAGGTCTCGGAAACGATCAATCGAGCCGAGGTCAATATTCGCGAGAAGGAGCCGATGGTCACCGCGCTTTACCTCGAACCCGACATCTACGACCCGAATCATGTCCCAGCCGCGCGACCGGAGCGGCCCGCAGCGCCCAGCCACTGAGGGTTATTGACACGGAGATTCTTTGGATGTCGGCCGCCTCCCATAGGCTTCCACTCATGGATTTTCGCGTTGCTGACCTAAGCCTCGCCGAGTTTGGCCGCAAGGAGATCAGCCTGGCAGAGCACGAGATGCCGGGACTGATGGCTATGCGTGCGCAATACGGCGATTCCAAGCCATTAGCGGGGGCAAAGATCGCCGGCTCGCTACACATGACTGTGCAGACCGCAGTGCTCATCGAGACACTGGTCGCCCTGGGCGCTGAGGTGCGATGGGCGAGCTGCAACATTTTTTCCACTCAAGACCATGCAGCCGCCGCCGTTGTCGTTGGGCCTGACGGCACACCCGACGACCCCAAGGGAGCGCCGGTGTTCGCCTGGAAAGGCGAGACGCTGCAGGAGTACTGGTGGTGTACCAGCCAGATTCTGTACTGGCCCGATGACGAGTTCGCCAACATGATCCTCGACGACGGCGGGGACGCCACCTTGCTCGTACACAAGGGTGCGGAGGCCGAGAAGGCTGGGGAGGTGTCGGAGCCAACGGAGGAGGACCCTGAGGAGTGGCACATCTTTTTGGAGCTGCTACGCGAGTCGCTCGGCGCAGGACGCTCCTGGGTCCAGATCGCGAATGCCATCAAAGGCGTGACCGAGGAGACCACCACCGGTGTGCATCGCCTCTACGAGATGCTGCGTGCGGGTTCGCTGATGTTCCCCGCCATCAATGTCAACGACTCGGTCACCAAGTCAAAGTTCGACAACCGCTACGGCATCCGACATTCGCTGATCGACGGTCTCAACCGTGCAACCGATGTGTTGATCGGCGGCAAGGTCGCCGTTGTCTGCGGTTACGGCGACGTGGGCAAGGGCTGTGCGGAATCACTTCGCGGACAAGGTGCTCGAGTCATCGTCACCGAGATCGACCCGATCTGCGCGCTGCAAGCGGCAATGGACGGCTTCCAGGTGGCCACGCTCGAGGAAGTGCTTGACGTCGCCGACATCTACGTCACCGCGACCGGCTGCCGAGACGTGATCACCGCCGACCATATGCGGCGGATGAAGCATCAGGCGATCGTCTCCAACATCGGGCACTTTGACAATGAGATCGACATCGCCGGACTCGCCGCGCTGCGCAACGCGACCAAGATCAACATCAAGCCTCAAGTAGACGAGTGGCAGTTCACCGAGAACGGCGCCGAACCGCGTCTCGGCGAAGCCGAGCCCGGGAAGACTCACAGCATCATCGTGCTGTCCGAGGGTCGGCTGATGAACCTCGGCAACGCGACCGGCCACCCCAGCTTCGTGATGTCGAACTCGTTCACCAACCAGGTGCTGGCCCAGATCGAGCTCTTCACCAAGGCCGACGAGTACGAGCTCGGCGTGCACGTCCTGCCCAAGCACCTCGACGAGGAGGTGGCCCGGCTGCACCTCGACGCCCTCGGTGTCGAGCTGACGGAGCTC
>DATHIJ010000385.1:0-3375 GCA_035489975.1 Propionibacteriaceae bacterium
CAAACCGATGCAAAGTGATCTACTTCGACCGATTGGCGATCGCGACCGTTGTCGGCGTTCCACTCGATATCGACCAGGTTGAGATGCTCTTTACCTCTCTGCTCATCCAGGCCACTCGTGCCATGACCGAGGCCGGAGCCGCCCGGGCAGGGTCATTCGATCGTTCGGCCACGTTTCGTCGGTCCTTCCTCGCGGCATATGCCGTACGAATCGGTGAGCGGTTAGCCGAGGCCACGTCGGCGGCTACCAAGTCCTACGGCAATGAGTTAGTTCCGTTGTTGAAGCGTCACGACGACGCTGTAACCGCCGAGTTCGAGCGGCTGTTTCCATTCACCCGGGAAGTCGGCGGCCGATACTTCGATCGTCGCGGCTGGGACGCGGGCCGGCGAGCTGCTGACCGCGCCGTGTTCACCGCGGGCAGGATCTCCGCGTAGGGGTTTGCTCAGCGCACGGCACCGCCGATGGCGGCTCGAGCCCGCAGTGACGCGGCTGACCCAAAACCGAGGTCGCTGTTCATAACCCGTGCGCTACTCTGAAGCCTATGCAACGCGTTGCCCTCCTTATGTAGCCGCGTAGGAGACCCTGCGCGGCAGCCCCTCACGCCCACGGCGAGGGGTTTTTTCATGTCCAGGTCAGTGAGCAATGCGATGCACAGCCGAGGAGACGAGACGAGATCATGACCGAGCAAATCGAGCGGGTCGAGGCTACCGAGCGGGGGGAGATCGTGACCCGCGAGCGGACCGGCTACGACGCCCGCGCGGCCCAGCAGAGATGGCAGGCGTTCTGGGAGGCCGACAAGACGTTCGTGCCCGCCGATGATGGCTCCGCCGAGCGCCGATACGTGCTCGACATGTTCCCCTACCCCTCCGGAGACCTACACATGGGTCACGCTGAGGCCTTCGTGATGGGTGATGTTGTCGCACGCCACCTGAAGCTGAACGGCTACGACGTACTTCACCCCATCGGCTGGGACTCTTTCGGACTAAACGCCGAGAATGCTGCGATCGAGCGGAACGCGCACCCGGCCGAGTGGACGTACGCGAACATCGAAACGCAGGCCACTTCGTTCCAGCGCTACGGGATGAGCTTCGACTGGTCCCGGCGGCTGCACACCTCAGATCCGGAGTATTACCGCTGGACTCAGTGGCTGTTCCTGCGATTCCGGGAGCGCGGGCTGGCATACCGCAAGGCGAGTTATGTCAACTGGTGCCCCAAAGACCAGACGGTCCTGGCGAACGAGCAGGTGATTGCCGGGCTGTGCGAGCGTTGCGGGTCGGTGGTGACCAAGCGACTGCTGACCCAGTGGTATTTCAAGATCACCGACTACGCGCAGCGGCTGTTGGATGACATGGATGATCTTGTTGACGGCTGGCCGGAGCGGGTGCTGACCATGCAGCGCAATTGGATTGGCCGCTCTGAGGGCGCTTGGGTCGACTTCATGATCGAAAACAGGGCTGAGCCGGTGAAGGTGTTCACCACCCGGCCGGACACCTTGTACGGGGCCACGTTTTTCGTGATCGCACCCGACGCACCGCTGGCCTCCGAGGTTGTCAGTGATGAGCAGCGAGCGGCGTTTGAGCAGTATCTGGAACAGACCAAGCACGAGACCGAGATCGAGCGGCAGGCCACCGATCGTCCCAAGACCGGCGTCTTCCTGGGAGTGCACGCCACCAATCCGGTGAACGGTGAGAAGATCCCGGTCTACGCCGCCGACTACGTGCTGGCTGAGTACGGGACCGGGGCGATCATGGCTGTTCCGGCTCACGATCAGCGCGACCTGGACTTTGCCCGCGCCTTGAGCCTGCCTGTGCGTGAGGTAGTAGCCACGGGCGGACCCGATCCGGTCGCCACAGGCATCGCGACACCGGGTGATGGCACCTACGTCAACTCCGACATCCTGAACGGCCTGACCGACAAGGAGCAGGGCATTCGCGCGATCATCGCCCGGCTGGAGGCTGAGGGCGTCGGCGAGGGTGCGGTGATCTTCCGGCTGAGGGACTGGCTGCTGAGTCGGCAACGCTATTGGGGTTGCCCGATTCCGATCATTCACTGCGACCGATGTGGGGAGGTCCCGGTGCCCGATGATCAGCTTCCGGTTGAGCTGCCCTACCTGACGGGCAGTGATCTTCTTCCGAAGGGAACCTCACCGCTGGCCGCGGCCACCGACTGGGTCAACGTCGATTGCCCACAGTGTGAAGGGCCCGCGAGGCGTGACTCCGACACCATGGACACCTTCGTCGACTCGTCGTGGTACTTCTTCCGTTACTGCTCGCCGGGCTACGAGGATGGGCCGTTTGACCCAGCAGACGTACGCCGCTGGATGCCGGTGACTCAATATGTCGGCGGTGTCGAGCACGCTATTTTGCACCTGCTGTACATGCGGTTCTTCACAAAGGTGCTGTACGACATGGGCACGGTCGACTTCGAGGAGCCGATGCGACGGCTACTGAACCAGGGCCAGGTGATCAACCAGGGCAAGGCTATGAGCAAGTCGCTGGGTAACGGGGTCGACCTGGGCGTGCAGATCGATGCGTTCGGTGTTGACGCAGTGCGGCTGACCGTCGTCTTCGCGGGGCCGCCCGAAGAGGACATCGACTGGGCCGACGTCTCGCCGTCCGGGTCACTGAAGTTTCTGCAACGCGCGTACCGCGTCGCGGACCAGGTGACCAGTGAGCCAGGCGTTTCGCCGAGCCGTGGTGACCTAGCGCTACGCAGGGAAATCCACCGCCTGCTGGCTGACATCGACCAATCCATGAATCGGCAACGCTTCAATGTGGCCATTGCTCGAATCATGGAGCTGGTCAACGCCGCCCGCAAGGCGATGGACGGTGCCCCGGGCCCAGCAGACCCCGCCGTACGGGAGGCCGCCGAAGTCGTCACCATCGCGCTCAGTCCGGTCGCGCCGTACGTCGCCGAGGAAATGTGGGAACGGCTGGGCCACGCCCCATCGGTGGCCAACGCCAGCTGGCCGACTGTAGATCAAAGCTTGCTGGTGACCGAGTCAGTGACCTGCGTGGTTCAGATCCAGGGCAAAGTACGTGGCCGGCTGCAGGTACCTCCGGACATCAGCGAGGACGAGCTGCGTTCCGCAGCGCTGGCTGACGAATCCGTGGTACGCGCTCTGGCTGGTCGCGACGTCGTCAAGGTGATCATCCGCGCGCCCAAGCTGGTCAGCATTGTGGCACGATAGCAGCGCCATACGGAGCGCGGAGGGTCCCCGCTCGTCGGGCAGCCACTCCTCGACGGTGACGAAACCGGTCAGTTCCAACCGGTGTCCGGGGCTGATTCTGCGGTTGCGCGCGACCGGTTTCGCCAGGAGGCCATCCGCCGGCGCGCGATACCAACGCTCACGCCGCTAAAGACTTCGTCGCGGTG
>DATHIJ010000386.1:0-14259 GCA_035489975.1 Propionibacteriaceae bacterium
ACCGAGGGCACGCCAACAGCTAAGAACGGGGCTCGACAGAACCTCCTCGGCACTACGAAAAGGACGGACGGCAAGATCCAGGTGACGTATGGCGACCATCCGCTGTACTACTACGCCCACGAGGCCAAGAACGATGTGAAGTGCCACAACATCCAGGGGTTCGGCGGCCTCTGGCTGGTCGTCACTCCAGCAGGGCAATCAGCTGCACCCTGACGCGTCCACGAAGATCAAATGTCAGGTAGCTGTCAGCGCTGGTACTCCCGAACGCGATCCACGATGAACGCAGGAACGGCGTCGGCGTCGGTGCCGTCCGATTTCTCCGGAAAATCGAAGACGGCGACCTCCAGTTGCATGGGGTACGCAGGAGGCCGCGGGCAGCTACGCACCGGCACGCCATCAACGAGGAAGTCGGCCTTGTCCGCCGTCCAGTCCACCGCGTAGGTATGGAAGTCGGCAACGTCGAGCGGCAGGCGTACGGCATCGAAGTCTCCAATGACTGCGGGATCACGGAACGCGCGCAGCCCCATCCCGACGGCGGCCGACTCACCGGCCACAACTGCGTCACCGAATATCTCGGCAACGAGTATCTCAGCGGAGCGTTCCGGTTGGTCCTCGGGACCGACCAGCCAGAATCCGACCATCGACCGCGGCGTCACGACGCCGCGAGCGCGCATCTCGATATAGCCCCGCTGCGGCGTCCAACCCCAGAAGGCCTCTTGCTCCTCACGAACCGTGAGGCCGTCACGGTACGGCTGTTGGCCGATGGTGCTGCCGACTGGTCCGGAGAAGTTGCCGGACTGAATTCCCGTCGCCCTAATCGGAGGCTTATGGTCATCGCCACACCAAAGTCCCTGGCTGGGCGGGATAGTCAGGTGCAGGCACGAGTCGCGGATGGCGTAGGTCGCCAACGTTTCGGCGCGCGAGCTCCAGGCCGGTAGGTAATGCGGCAGCCATACCTCCCGATCCAGTTCCGTGCCGTCGAAGTCATCCTCGAATGTCAGGCGAAGTCCTTCAAGGCGGTCCGGCATGTGTTCATCATCTCGCCTAGCTGACCTGCGCGACGGATAACTTGTTCGCTAAGCGTTCTCCGCGACCTCAAAGCTCGGTCAAAACACCCTGGATTGGAAGGAACAGCCACATCGTGAGCTACCAGCCCGACCCCACCGGCACGGCTCAAGCGCCGCCACCACCCCTCGACTTGCCGCACTACGGCATCGGCTTCGTGGATGCCGTCAAGCGGGGCTTCAAGAAGTACGCGACCTTCAAGGGCCGTGCTAGCCGCAGCGAGTACTGGTGGTGGACGCTGTTCACTTTTGTCACCTACCTGGTGCTCGGTCTGCTGACGTACTTCGTCGGCACGGCCACCTCGCGGGACGGCGGTCGGACTCCGGGAGCGCTCGCGATACCACTGATCATTCTGTTGACGGTCTTCTTCCTCGGAATCCTGCTACCGACGCTGGCACTGACCGTCCGTCGGCTGCATGACGCTGGATACAGCGGACTGTTGGCGTTGCTGCTGCTCCTCCCCTACTTGGGTAGTCTGATCATTTTGATCTTCGCGCTGCTGCCGAGCTCACCGGCTGGTGCGAAGTATGACCCGATACCGGCAAGTCAGTCCTTTCACAACCCAAATCCGCCGCAGAATCCCTCGACCTCGTAAGGGTCCTAGCGAACGTCGCGGGATCGGTGCCGACGGGGCAGAATGCCTGGTCTGCGAGCCCGTGTCCGATTCGTCATGAGGCCACCTAGTGGGGTCCTCTGGCCACTGTGTCGCGATTCAGCGTTCAAGTCCCGTCGGACCCAACTGCCCCAAGATCCGACACGCCCAGGATCTGCCCATAAGCGGCGCTATCGCGGACTGATCCCTTACCGTCGATCTACCAGTGCAACGACCACGTGAGGCGAGTGAAGGTACTGCGGCTTACGGGAATCGACTTGAACCACCTGCAGGAGGGGAGAAGTGGCGCAACCTTGCAGCTGCTGTGATCGCCCGGCGACCCATCAATTCGCGGTGTCGTATCGAGGTCAAGTCCTGACCGGAGCCATCTGCGAGGAGCACGGCAACGCCCTAGCCCGTGAGCGATTTGGCATTCAGGAGAGTCGCCTTAGCCTTGGTCCATCCAAGATCGGTCGCGCTCTAATTGATCCGCACACCACGCCACATTTCCAGCGCATTGGTGAATCGGAGCGTCAGGAGATAGTCCCCGACAACGGACGACCGGGCTTCGATCGGTCTTCTGAAAACGGATTCTCCTTCCGCCGGCGTCGTTCGATGAGCCGCTGGAGGCACTCAGGATCTCGAAGAAGGAGAGGCACACGCGCAGGCCTCGATAGTGAGCTAGTCATGATCCCGGACATTGCTCACCACCCAGGCGGTCCCGAACTCGAGCCCGACAATGTGCGCATCTCTGATACTTCGCTGGTACCGATCGCGGGATAGGCGACGACGGACGCTTGCTCCATACAGTTGAGGGTCCCACTGCCGCGTCAAGATCATCAATGTCATCAAGGCGCTTGGCAAGTAAGCAATCCTGCTCGGAATTTGTGAAAGCCAGGGGTTCGGCGGCCTTGTTTGTCGTCACCCGGGAGGGCGAGCAGCCACTCCGTGACGTCGCGTGCTAGCGGAAGTCACGGGACCGGTGCCGGGAGGGCAGAATGCCCCTGGCCTCGGGATAGACCGAGCTCAATGGCTGCAGCCGTTCGGCGATCAGGTTGGTCACTCCGTCACTGTGCTCCACTCTGCCGCGAATGATCATGCCTGAGGCGTTGCGACCGATTCTGCCGAAGCGCCTCCAGAGTTCGGTGGAACAGACCACATTGAGCATGCCAGTTTCGTCCTCAAGATTGAGGAAAGTGACCCCGCCTGCTGTGGAAGGGCGCTGCCGGTGGGTCACCATCCCCGCCACCTGCACTCGCCGTTCCGCATACGCCGCACCGAGCTGACCGATCGGCACCACATCATGATCATCAAGCACCGGGCGTAGGTGCTGCACCGGATGATCATCCGGAGAAATCCGGGTGGCCCATAAATCGGCCAAAGTCAGCTCCACTTCGCTCATCCCCGGCAGGACGGGCGGAGTGGCATCAATGGCCGAGCCTGGCAAGGTTTGGTCGTTGTCGGCGTATCCGGCGTTCCAGAGCGCCTGGCGACGGGACAGTCCAAAGCAGTCGAATGCTCCAGCCGTTGCCAGCGCTTCGGCCTGCGGCACGGTGAGCCCGGTCCGCCGTATGACGTCATTGATATCGCGGAACCTCTCTTTCCGGCGTTCCAGGACCATTCGCTCGGCCAGCTCGCGACCAATGCCTTGCACCTCCGTGAGTCCCAGCCGGACCGCGAAGTTGCCGTCACGGCGATGTTCGAGGGTTCGGTCCGGAGCCGACCGTACGAAGGGACCTACCTCGAGTTGAACGCGCTGTAGGCAGCTGTCAAGGCAGGGTGGGCTTCGGCGCTCGGGATCGACCGGTTCAAGATCGGCATCAACCTCAGATTGCATGATGTCAGGACGCAGCACCGCTACGCCGTGCCGACGCGCGTCAGCAACAAGCGACTGCGGGGAATAGAAGCCCATGGGTTGTGCCCTGAGCAAACCGGCCAGAAATGCTCCCGGATAGTGCAGCTTGAGCCAGGAGGAGGCGTAGACCAACAAGGCGAAGCTGATCGCGTGGCTCTCGGCGAACCCAAAGTTGGCAAAAGCCTGGATCCGGCTGTAGATGTCGTCAGCCAATGCACCGGTGATCCCGTTGGAGGCCATCCCCGCATAGAGCTTGTCCTTGAGCCGTTCGATCTTCTCCACGCCGCGTTTAGATCCCATGGCCCGACGCAGCAGGTCGGCGTCATCGCCCGTGCAGCCGCCAACCGCCATCGCGATCTGCATCAGCTGCTCCTGGAACAGGGGCACTCCCTTGGTCCGCTCCAGCACCGGCTCCAGCGCCGGATGCAGGTAGGTGACCTCTTCCCGGCCGGTCGCGCGTCGAATGTAGGGGTGCACAGCGCCACCCTGGATCGGTCCCGGGCGGATAAGCGCCACCTCGATCACCAGGTCATAGAACCGGCGGGGCAACAGTCGCGGCAGGGTGCCGACTTGTGCCCGGCTCTCGACCTGGAAGACCCCGATCGAGTCGGCCCGACACAACATGTCGTAGACGCCGGCCTCCTCTTTGGGCATGGTGTCGAGCGTCCAGCGCTCCCCCACCCTCGCAGCTACCAGGTCGAAGGTGTACTGGATGGCGGCAAGGATGCCTAGCCCCAGAAAGTCGAACTTCACCAACCCCATCCAGGCGCAGCTGTCTTTGTCCCACTGCAGCACGGTCCGGTTGTCCATCCGGCCGCGCTCGATCGGACAGACCTCCCCTACGGGCCGCTCAGTCAGCACCATGCCGCCAGAGTGAATGCCGAGGTGGCGTGGCGCTTTCAACAGCTGCTCGGCCAGATCCACAACCTGATCCGGTATCTGGTGATCCATGACGACGGCGGTCCCTGCACCCGCGCGATCATCTCCGCTCTCACTGATCGGGAGCGTCCCCCAAGAATCGATCTGCTTGGACCACGCGTCCTGTTGACCGGTGGAATAGCCGAGTGCCTTCGCCATGTCGCGAACTGCAGACCGCGGTCGGTAGCTGATCACGTTGGCGACCTGGGCGGCGTTTCGGCGTCCATAGCGGCGATACACCTCCTGGATCACCTCTTCCCGCCTGTCGGAGTCGAAGTCGACATCGATGTCCGGCTCTTCGTCTCGAGTGGCCGACAGGAAGCGCTCGAAGGGCAGCTTGAATGCGATGGGATCGACTGCGGTGATGCCAAGGACGTAGCAGACAACCGAATTGGCAGCTGACCCTCTGCCCTGGCAAAGAATTCCTTTCCCTCGTGCAAACTTCACCATGTCGTGCACGATCAGGAAGTAGCCGGGGAAGTCTTTGTCCTCGATCACTGCCAGCTCTTTGCGTAGCCGCTCTTCTGCTTCGTCACGGATGTGTGCGTAGCGCTCGTCTGCACCTTGGCGGGTCAGCTCTCGCAACCAGCTGATCGGTGTTTCTCCAGCTGGCACATGCAGTTTGGGTAGCCGCGGCTTGGCCAATCTCAGATTGAAGGCGCACTGGTCGGCGAGCTCGACAGTCCGCGCAACGACACCGGGATAGCGTGCGAAGATCTGCGCCATCTCCGCCCCTGATCGCAGGTGAGCACCGGGTCCGGAGAGCCAGCCGTCCATATCGGATAAGCTCCGGCGCGCTCGTACGGCAGCCAAAGCGGCACCCAGGTGACCACCGTCGGGTGTTGCGAAATGCACATTGTTGGTCGCCACCACCGGCAGATTGTGATCATGGGCCAAGCTGATGAGAGCGTCGTTGAAATCGGAGTCGGTCGGCAATCCATGATCGATCAACTCGACCACGACATGATCATTGCCAAACAGTGCTGTCAACCGGTCGAGCTCAGCCGCCGCCGCTGCCCGACCGGAAGTGATCAGCGCCTGGCGGACGGCACCTTTGCGACAGCCGGTCAAGATCATCCATTTGCCGCCCGACTGCGCAGCCAACTCCTCCTCCACATAGCTGGGACGTCCCTTCTCATCGCCTCTCAGCTGGGCTTCGGTGATGGCCCCGGCGAGCCGGTGATATCCCTCGACACCTCGAGCGAGCACGAGGAGGTGCCGGCCTTCGGGGTCGGCAACGCCGTTTTGTGGCGTGTTGAGTCCCAGCGACAGCTCAGCACCGTAGATAGTGCGCAGATCGTACGCGAGTGCCGCCTCGGCGAACCGAGAAGCCGCGTAGAAACCGTCATGATCAGTGATCGCCAGCGCGTCCAGTCCTAGTCGAACTGCCTCCTCGATCAGCTCCTCTGGATCGCTCACCCCATCCAGGAAGCTGAAGTTGCTGTGACAGTGCAGTTCGGCGTACGGCTCCACTGGGCCAGTCGGACGCTTGACCAGCTGATCATCAGGTACGTACGGAGGTCGCTTGTGCGAGTAGCCGGGGGCGCTGTCGCCTTCGGGATTGTCCGCGGAATTGTCGGGCATGGGCCGCCCGGACATCCGGCGCTCCAACTCCCGCCAGGAGATCGGCGGATTATTCCAGCCCATGTCTTTGATTCTTCTGCTCGCGCATCGCGCTCTGAACCCGCCGACTTCGTCGGCGCGTGCGGACGGAAAAGCGTGTCCGCTCGCTTCTCCTCAGTTCGGCGGCGCGCGATACCGACGCTCGCAGAAACTCAGTCATAGCGGGCCTCGGTCCACCACTGATCGTTCTCCACGACCAGCAACCAAGCGCTGCCGTCGACGCCAGTGACCTGGAACCTGGCAATCTGGCGTGCCTGAGCCGGATCCCACCACAGCTCGTCAATCGGCCAGGGACCTGCCCAAGCATCGACGGGCATCAGCTCGGACTCATCACCAATGCTGACAAATGCGGGTGCAGCGGTTATCAGCCCCCGACTCGTGACCCTCACCGGCCTACGGTCCTGGCTCAGCACAACCGACGGCAATGGAGCGGGGAAGACCCGAGCTGGAACAGGTGGTGGGATGGTGCCTGGCCAGGGCAGCAGTGGACTGCGCTGTGTCGGTCGCCGCTCGCCCCAAGGGCTGAGCAACTGGCGATCTCGCGGACTACGCCCGCCTTGCAGCGAGGGAGCAAGTACCTCCTCAGGACCGAGCATGCCCTGCAGTCGAGCGATTCCCCGCTCGACATGCTCGTTCAGCGCGCTCCCCCACAGGCCCTCACCATGATCAGCCAGCGATTCAACCGACTCAGGAAGCAGTCGTAATTCGCACACGGGCTCTGGGGCTGGATCACCTTGCAGCTGCCAGTAGATCCGATCGATCAGGTCGCTGGCAGCGAACCAGCGCGAGTGTGCCCAGACTCGAGATCCTGTCCAGCCGCCTTCGGTTACCACCTCAATACGAACCTCGGTGCAGACCAGGCCATGGTGGGCAAGCTCAGCAACCAGCTTCTCAGCGGTCTGCCGGGTGCTGAACACGATGGGTTCGACCGTCTCCAGCGCAGGTGTGAAAACCACTCGCTGGTCCATATCGAGAGGCGGCCGCCGGGAGACGACTGACTGGTTGTCGAGTCCGCGCGCCAGGCGATGGAGTAATGCGCCTTCCTGGCCGAAGCGAGTGAGCACATCGCGGGCGGCTAATGCTGCGAAATCTCCAAGGCTGCGGATGCCAAGGCGCCGCAGCAGGATGACCAGATCGGTATTTTCCAAGACACCGATGGGCAAAGCTGCGAGGAACGCCGCCGAGCCATCGCGAGCGATGATCCAGCAATCCTGAGGTGCAGCCCGGCGCGCCGCATGCTCTGCGGCGAAAATGCCGTCAGCAATCCCAATCCGGAAATCCCAAACCCTAGCACTGACCAGATGCTCGGCCACTACTGCCGCAGCCTCTTTTTCACCGCCATAAAAGCGGCTGGGCACCCGGAGGGCACATAGTCCGGGTCGTACCGGTGCCACGGCTGCCGAGATCTCCTCGATTGCCGACAGCACACTCTCAAAAGCCCTGATTTCACTAGCTTCGTTCCGCTCCAGAACGGTCAGCTCTGGACAGCGTGCCGATGCATCACGGCGCCGCATGCCTCGCCGAACACCTTCGACCCTGGCCATGGCTGAACAGGCAAACACTTCACCCCGCTCGAAAACGGCGAGCGGTAGCTGGTGGCTCAAGCCGAGTTCGGTTGCCGCTGCCACAACTGGCCAATCTGGGCACCAGATGACGAGTTGTCTCTTCGGCGGAGTGCCCGATTGCTGGCCGCTAATGGACGCCCCACTTTGTTGACCATCTGGCTTTACGACAGTCACGTCTCATCCCGCCTGTGCGACGTCGAGTTGTACCACCGTGTGATCAAGCTCAGCTATTTGTTGGTCGAGTCCCGGCAGCCAAAGCGATACCCGGCGTACCGGTCCGCTCTGGCGAACAGAGACCACTACGCGACGAGCAGTGAGTCGACCATGCCCGCGTCCTAGTCCGAGCCAGGAGGATTCGGTGATGGTCAAAGTCGCGTCGGATCTTGGCCACTCGCCCCAACACACCAAGGCCGCATCCTTCATCCGGAGTCTCGACTTCAGCCGTTCCGCCTGCTGCGCGCTGACCGATACCGGGGGCTTAACGATCACGACAGTGGCAACATCGAGCAGACCTGCTGTCACGCTCAGCCAAAGTTCACCGGGACGCGGCACCACCACTGTCCGCTCGAGATCCACTCCGAACCCTGCTGCCGCCTCCAGTCCGAAATCGGGAGCTCCTACGATGGCGATCCACTCCCCAGCTTGTGATGGACCCGCGACCAAGGCCATCGCCAGACTCGGACTGTCTACCGCATACGCCTCACCAGTCCTGAGCTGAATGACTCCTGACAGGCCTGGCACCGACTCCAAGGTCCGCGAAATCGCTGACCCCTGCATCCGCTGAACGCGCTGCTGCAGCTCGTGGACACGGCTGGGAGGAGCGTGGGAGGACACTCTCCTATAATCGAACATGTATTCGAGCATAGTCAAGACGACTGACACGCTGCTTGCGATGTCGATCTGCCTTGACCAGCCCCGCCATAATCCCAATACAGCGTGTAGTCGGGTTGTGCACCCTTGGGCCAAGAAGGAGGTGGGCAATGTCTGCGGTGGTTGTCCTCAACACCGACAACACGGCTCTGCACACGGTCTCGATCCAGCACGCAATTCGGATGTTGGTCCGTGAGGTCGCGATCGTCGAAGAAGCCCGCGATGGACACCGCATCGGCCCATATCCATGGCCTCTGGTCTTGCGCCTGATCCGTTACGTCAAGACAACTTTCCTTTACGCCCGAACTCCCGCGTGGTCCAAGCGCGGAGTGCTACGCCGTGATCATCATCGTTGTGCCTACTGCGAAGGCGTCGCCGATACTGTTGATCATCTGCTGCCCCAGTCGCGCGGTGGAACCAACAGCTGGCAGAACACCGTAGCCGCCTGCACCCGCTGCAACAACCGCAAAGCCAACCGCACCCCCAGCGAGGCTTCCATGACTCTCGCCCGGAAACCAAGCGTGCCGACTTGGCGAGAGGCCTACCACCGGCGGAACTGATCATCAACCCGCTGATCATCTCCCGGGTGTCGCAAACGTTTCCCTCAAAGACTGACGCCAGTTCCTCCGACACCCGTCCCGGCCGGCCGCGCACGGAACCAATGTCAGTTATTGAGAGTCGTGCTCGGTCATCGATCGGTTCCTTCCTCCTGGACTGATTGCCTGGTCCCTTGTCCCCGCCGGACCCACCGGCGGAGACTGAACCGATGGGACCGGAGACCAGGTACGCCAAGACAGCGGACGGCGCTCACATCGCCTACCAGGTGGCAGGTGAGGGCCCCGTCGACCTGGTGTTCGTCATGGGATGGACGTCGAACATCGAGGCCATGTGGGAGGAGCCCGGCCTGGCCCGATTCCTCTCTCGATTGGCCGCCGTCAGTCGGCTGATCATCTTCGACAAACGAGGGACCGGGCTGTCCGACCGCGTCTCCGACAGCGACTTCCCGACCTTCGAGACGCGGATGGACGATGCGCGAGCGGTGATGGACGCCGCGGGCTCGAAGCGGGCCGTGGTGTTCGGTGTGTCCGAGGGCGGGCCGCTGTCGCTCCTGTACGCGGCGACGCACGCCCAGCGGGTGATCGGCCTGATCCTGTTTGGGACGGGCCCTCGGTTCGCGTGGGCCCCGGACTACCCGTGGGGTACGACCGATGAGCAGCACTTGCTCGAGCTGGAGGAGATCGATCGGGCGTGGGGTACCGAGGAGTACGCGGCGCGCCAGATCCGGGACTGGGGAGCGCCCAGTCAGCCCGAAGATCCGCAGCTCGTGTCGTGGTTGGCCAGCTACCTCCGGCGAGCGGCCAGCCCTGGAGCAGCCATCGCCTTGGAGCGGATGAACGTCGCCATGGACGTCCGCGATGTGCTCCCGGCAGTCCACGTCCCCACCCTGGTGCTGTCCAGAGAGGGCGATCGGGACTTCCCCGCTGATGCCACCCGGAAAATGGCCGAGGCCATCCCCAGCTCCCGACTGGTGAAGCTTCCTGGGGCCGACCACTTCTTCTGGGTGGGGCACCCGGACGAGCTCCTCGATGAAATCGAGCAGTTCCTGAAGGAGCTCGGCGACGACGAGGACGAGCTGGACCGGGTCCTGGCCACGGTGCTGTTCACCGACATCGTCCAGTCCACGGAGCGGACCGCGGAGCTGGGAGACCGGCAGTGGCGGGCGGTGTTGGAGGAGCACAACCGGCGGATCCGGGCCCTGATCGGCCGGTTCCGCGGCAGCGAGGTCAACACCGCCGGCGACGGCTTCCTAGCCACATTCGACGGTCCGATCCGCGCGGCCCGGTGCGCCCTGGCGGCCGTCGAGGCAGTCCGGGACCTTGACCTCCAGATCCGGGCCGGCCTGCACACCGGCGAGGTGGAGCTGGCCGGCGACCAGGTGCGGGGGATCGCGGTCAACATCGGGGCCCGGGTGGCCGGACTGGCCGGCCCGTCCGAGGTGCTGGCCTCGTCGACGGTGAAAGACCTGGTGGCGGGGTCGACGCTGGAATTCGAGGACCGCGGCACGCATGAGCTGAAGGGTGTTCCCGGCTCGTGGCAGCTGTACGCGGTCGGCCGAGGAGGCGGCGGACATAGCGGAGGGTGACGATGACCGCGATGCCATCGCCGAGAAGATGCACCGAATCTTCGACGATCACCAGACCACCGGCCGTGACTGATCACGAGGCACAGCGTCCGTGACCGTCTGGGATCCCGTCACCTACCTCGAGTTCGCCGATGAGCGCTCGCGACCATTTGTCGATCTGTTGAGCAGAGTCCCCGCCGCGGCACCGACGGTGGTGGTCGATCTCGGCTGTGGACCCGGACGGCTCACCGCCTCATTGGCAGATCGCTGGCCTCATGCGCAGATTGTCGGGGTGGACTCGTCACCGGAGATGATCATGCAAGCAGCTCAGTTCGCGGGCCCACGACTGAGATTCCAGCTGCAGGACCTGCGCGACTGGCGACCCCACACGGGCGTGGACGTGATCATCAGTAACGCAGCATTGCAGTGGGTCCCCGGGCACCGGGACTTGCTGCCGTCCTTGGTCTCCTCGCTCAAGCCGAATGGATGGCTGGCCTTTCAGGTGCCGGGAAACTTCGACGAGCCGAGTCATCAGCTGCTTCGTCAGCTGTCGGCCGACCCGCGCTACGCGCCACTGCTGAACGAAGTCGCCTGGCCGGTCGTGGCGGACGCGGCGTCCTATCTCGATGATCTTGCTGGTCTGGGATGTTCTGTGGATGTCTGGGAGACCACGTACTTGCACGTGCTGAGCGGGCCGGATCCAGTCTTTCGATGGATTTCCGGCACCGGCGCCCGGCCGGTACTCCAGGCATTATCCGAGGGTCAGCGTGAACGGTTCGTCGCTGAGTACCAGGAGCTGTTGAACAAGGCCTACCCGACTCGGCCGTACGGGACCGTTCTGCCTTTTCGGCGTATCTTCGTCGTGGCCCGACGAGGCACCATCGGATCAATCATTGGGCAGGGACTGGCTGTTGATCGCTGATCCAGTCCGATCATTGTTTTCAACGCCCAGGCTCGGCCGGCCTCGCTCAGGGGTCATGTGTTCGCCCGAGCTGGCCTCGCTCGATGCAGCACGCAAGCTGTCAGGAAGCCGAAGCCCGTTGCGTCTCAGCTCGAGTTCCGCTAACTGATTGATCACGGCCCGGTCGCCGGAGCGCCACGCCTTAACAGGGTCATCGCTGATTTCGCCCAGCACATAAAGCGGCTGCGCGGCCATGGCGCGGAGTGCGAAGAGGTCCAGGTCGGGAACCGCGTCCAAAAAGACTTGAGAGGCTCGAGCTTGCCGATAGAACCGAATCCGTCGCGGCAGCCAGAAGGCCGCCACGATGGTCACAGGGATGAGAAAGACCAGCCAGCCGACAATCAGCGCCAGCCGTTCGATACTGGCCACTTGATCGTTGGCCGCAGTGATCAAATTGCCGAGGGTCGCTGACGCAGCGTCGAAGGGACGCCGCAGCTGCTCACCGGCGACTGGTACCTTGGCCGCCTCGCCTGAGGCTTCACGAAAGTTCTCGGCCAGTCGTACGGCGGCCTCCGCTGTCTCCCTGGCGGGGATCGCCAACACCTCGATCACCCGGTGGACGAAAATTCCGACGGCCGCCCAACCCGCCGTCCAGAGCAGAACGAAGCCGTCTCCAAATATTTGGCCGACCATTTTCCCTGGACGCTTAGCGTAAATGCCCATGGCCGCGACACTACCCATGCTGGCCACAGGTGGCAGGATGTCCCGGTGTCCCAAGCGCGGCTCTCTGACAGCTTCCACGCCGTTCGGCTGCTAGCTGGATTTCTGCAGTTGACCCTCGTCCTGCTACTCGCCGGATGCGGGATCTTACCTACTCAACCGAATCCGGAACCCGACCGCGACTCCGCTGACCAGGCAGCCGCGGCGCTGGCGGCTGGCCTCGGTGCGAAAGATCTCTCGCAGCTGCCGTTCCTGGGCGCCTCCAGCACGGCAGTCAACGACCAGTTCCAACCGCTCATCGCGGGCATGGGGGCGGTGAAACCGAGCGTCAGCGTGGCGTCGGTCTCGCGGGACGGATCTTCTGCCACCGCGAGCCTGCTATTCACGTGGACCTTTCCCGGCGTTCCCGAGCGGTGGACCTACCCGACCGAGGTCAAGCTTGCCGAGGAGGAAGGACAGTGGAAGACCAGTTGGCAGCCGAACATCGTGCAGCCGCAGCTCGATGGCACCAATCGACTATCCCAGCGACGCCTCCATCCAGAGCGCGGAGAGCTGCTCGGGGAAGACGGCGCTCCGATCGTAGAGGTGCGGGCCGTATTCCGTATCGGGATCGACAAGTCAAAGGTCAGTCGCGAGACCGCCACGTCGTCGGCTGCCCGGCTCGCCAAATTGGTAAAGATCAACTCGAAGGCGTACGCGGCGGAGGTGGCTGCCGCAGGTAGCAGCGCTTTCGTTCCAGCCATTGTCCTGCGCATGGATGCACCCGACGTGCCATTAGGCTCCGAGATCCGTGCCATCCCAGGGGCGCTCTCGATCAAGACTGGCCAGATGCTCGCCCTTACCCGCGACTTTGCCAGACCCGTCATCGGGACCGTAGGTGAGGCAAAAAAGGAGGACATTGACGAGTCTGGCGGGACCGTGGTCGCTGGGGATCAGGTGGGGTCATCCGGATTGCAAAAGCGCTACGACGCAGAGATGCGCGGAACCCCCGGTGTCCAGGTGCGGCTGGCAGCCGCCAAACCGAGTGGCAGCGCTGCCAGCCCGTCTCCGACTCCCTCACCGACCGCGGAACCGGAGCCGGTCACGCTCTTCGAGGTGCAGCCAGTTGCCGGCAAACCCCTGACCACGACACTCAACATCGGGCTGCAGCAACTCGCGGAGAAGACGTTGGCGAATACCAAGCCAGCCAGCGCCCTGGTTGCCATCCGACCCTCGACGGGGGCAATCGTAGCCGCCGCGAATGGTCAAGGTAATCGTGGCCAGTCTCTTGCCACAGTGGGCCGGGCTGCTCCGGGCTCCACCTTCAAGATCGTCTCCGCACTAGCCCTGCTGCGAGCTGAGCTGACTCCCGGGTCGACAGTCAGCTGCCCGCCATCGGTCACCGTCGACGGCCGGAGGTTCAGCAACTACAGCGACTATCCACGCAGCCACCAGGGCACGATTACGCTCCGCACGGCGCTGGCACAGTCGTGCAATACCGCATTTATCGGCCAGCGCGGAAAGCTCGACCCGTCGTCATTGGCCGGGGCAGCCGGTTCGCTGGGATTCGGCATCGACTACGACGTAGGCTTCCCCTCCTTTTTTGGCTCAGTGCCGCACGATCCGACGGCGACGGGCCGCGCTGCCGCCATGATCGGCCAGGGCAAAGTCGAGGCTTCGCCGATGACGATGGCCGCGGTGGCGGCTTCGGTGGTGGCAGGCAAAACTGTGATTCCACACCTCGTCGATGGCCAGCTGCCCACGTCGAAGGGCGAGCCATTGACTGCTCCTGAGGCTCGGCAGCTGCGCGGGATGATGCAAGCTGTCGTGACCGAGGGCAGCGGCCGCGTGCTTGGTAATCTCCCTGGTCCAGCAGTGCGGGCCAAGACCGGCACGGCCGAATACGGCACATCGGAGCCGCTGAAGACCCACGCCTGGATGGTTGCGGCACAAGGTGATCTCGCGGTCGCGGTCTTTGTCAACGACGGCATGTCAGGTTCCGCCACAGCCGGACCACTGCTACGGACCTTCCTGGCGAAAGCACGCTAG
>DATHIJ010000387.1:0-22170 GCA_035489975.1 Propionibacteriaceae bacterium
GATGTCGCAAACAAGCTTCGTGCTGTCGCGCGTTTCACCACGGAGATGGCGGCCAGCGAACCCAGCATGCTCTGACGCTTGCCCAAATAGATCTTGGTCAGACTCGGCGCAGCACTGCGACGACTTTTCCCAAGATCGTGGCGAGATTCCCATCAATTGGGTCGTACACCGGGTTGTGCGGCACGAGCCAGACTTGATTGCCAGTCCTTTTGAAGGTCTTGACGGTTGCCTCGTTGTCGAGCAGGGCAGCGACTATGTCACCGTTGTTTGTCGTCGGCTGCTGGCGAACAACCACCCAGTCGCCGTCACAGATCGCAGCTTCGATCATGGAGTCGCCGCGCACCTCGAGCAAGAACATCGTGCCCTCGCCCACCAGCTGTCGTGGCAGGGCGAAGACATCTTCGATGCTTTCCTCAGCCAGGATCGGTCCACCGGCGGCGATCCGCCCCAGCACTGGAACATGCACCGGTTCGGGGAATGCATCGCCAATGCCGGTGTCGTCGCCCCCGCTCAGCTGCCGAGACGTCGCGTGCTGCCTGCCGGCCGGCCGGCCCTCGTTGGGCAGCAGCACCTCCAACGCACGTGGCCGGTTGGGGTCACGACGTAGAAACCCCTTCGCCTCCAGCATCTTGAGTTGATGCGCGACGCTCGAGGAGGAGGCGAGACCAACGGCGTCGCCCATCTCTCGGATGCTCGGTGGATAACCGCGCCTCTCGACGGTTTCCTTGATGACCTCGAGGATGCGACGCTGCCTCAGTGTCAACCCATCGGCATCGGTGGGGCCGTCCGGGAATGGCGTGAAAGACGCGCTGTCGCCGAGCTGAGCAGCGACCTCGCTTTCACGCGGCCTCCCGCGCCGCTTACTGGGTTGTGGGTACTTGCGGTCGCTTTGTGCCATAAGGCTGACGATAGAGAAGTCCGCCGACAGATTCAAACATTTGTTCGAGCGTGTTGAAGGCCTTTCCTGGGCTTTCTTGTTCTTCTGCTGCGCGCGGAACAGTCAGAGGCGGATGATTCGCTGGTTCCCGACACACCTCGAATATTTGTGCGAATGTCCTAGGAACTGTCAGGCGATTGCGATACAAATCAAACGTACGTTCTATCGAACATCAGTTCGATGTCTTGCCTAAGAGGAGATAGAGATGAGCGCGATCAGTGTCTTTGGACCGGAGGCCCGTCACTTTGTTGACCTGCCGCGGTCTCGTCCGACAAGCGCACTGCCGCGCACGATGATCAACACGGCTCCGGCCACCGCAGAACCCGAGAGCTCAGGCAACCGAGCCGCCACCGATTACCAGCTGACCGATCGCGGCATCGCCGTTGTTATGGTGATCGCCGCGATGATCCTGACCACGGCAATTGCCGTGATCGGCATCACCGCCGTACGAGTCACCGGCCCGGGTGGCGATGCCCGCCCACAGGAGTCACGCCAGGCTCAACACTGAGCACTAGAGGCCGCGCGGCCTCAGCCGACGTCGTGGCTCATCTGGTCGATGCAAACGGCCGTGGCTAGCAGGAGAGCGTCGTCTTGGCCCGGCTTGATCTCAATGCCGTAAGTGTCCCGGACACGGAACCAGCGACGCGAGACCTCGGCCACTTCGTCCCCGCCACGCTCGATCTTGTACTCGTGGTCGACGATGTTGCCTTTCGCCTCCATGTCGTCGCCACCTTCGACGCTGATTGAGAAGCGGTCACGAAGCGGCGTCAGCAGCGCCTTCTTCACAGTGGCGACCTGACGTCCGTCGCGCTCAATGTCCATCGTGTCTTTCACCCGGAGCTTCTTCTCCTGGATCCTGTACAGCTCTTCCCCGCTGGGCGACTCGAGGACCAGCGTCTCGCGTGCCCGCAACGCCTTCCCGTTCACCTTGAAGACGCGCTCGCCCTGATCGTTCTCAATCCAAAAGTCGTCGCCGATCGCGAAGAGCTTCTCCCGCATCCGATACTTCGTGGACTGCACTTCGTCGCGACGGCCTCGCAAGAGCGGCATCGTCGGTTCCTTTCGTCGGTGTATCCGACGACGCTACGCCCCCGCCATCCGGCCAAGGACGCCGGTCAAGATCAAGAGCTGGCCCTGTTCATCGCATCGGTGACCACAATGGTCCTCATGATCTTGTCGGCGAAGGTCTGCCTCCCGTTGTCCCATAGTGGCCAGAGATAGCCCACAACCGTCAAAGCGTCGAGAATGTGGACAAGATCGCGAATGCACGCGTTCCCAGGGCCGATCGGCGCGTTGCTCTCCTCGCCGATCAACTTGATCTTGGTCACGCGCTTGCCGAGAGACTGCCCGGTCCTACCGGCGATCACCCAACGGTTGTAAGCGACCCAGATCAAGCTGGCGAGCATCACGCCGAGACCGAGGATCATCGCAATTGCCGCGCTCTCGTAGTCAGGGTGAGATCCGCTGGATTGGGCCAGCTCGACTACCCCCATCAGATAGCCCGCGGAGAAGATGATCAAGCCGAGATATGTCGGGGCCTGGTCGATCAGCCTCGCCCGCACACGCTGACCCCAGCTGGCGTAGTCGCTTCGCGGCTGCGACACCAGATATCCCGGCTGGGGCGAATAGCCCGGGCTTGTCGATGGTTGCGGGAAGGACAACTGCGGATCGGCTGGGGATGCGCCTGGCCATTGACTGCGGTACTGGTCGGTCATAAGCGTCCTTGGGGGTCAGCTGCGACCTTGCGAGTGTAGGTGACAATTGCGGGCGACCCATCGATGTACTGGGAGGGTCCCGTGCAGGCGCAGGCACAATGAGAATGTGGCGGTCTCCACTGACGTCCGGTCATTTCGGGCCACGCGCGCAGCCGGGTACGTCGGCGTTTTCTTTGCCGGCGGGCTCGCTCTCAGCGCGCTCTACGCAGCCTCCGGGCTCGGGCTGCCCTGTCCGTTCCGTCTTCTGACGGGTTGGGACTGCCCGCTGTGCGGAGGGACGCGGATGGGTGACGCACTGCTTCACGGCGATGTTCCGGCGGCCTTCGGATTCAACCCGCTCGCGCTGGTGGGTCTGGTGATCCTCGGCGTACTTGGTGTTGTCTGGACTGTTGAGGCTGTCGGCGGGCCTGCCTTCCGCATGCCGCGGCCGCTTTCCGAACGCTTGCGCCGGGTACACCCGATGCAATGGTTGGTGATTGGTCTGCTGGTTGCCCTGATCTACACCGTCGTGCGGAACCTGCTCTAAATCACGACGTGCCGGGCCGGTTCCGCACCGCCCCCGCTTGTGAAAGTGGTCACATCCAACACGACTGAATCGATCAAGCGTTGCGGTTAGTGACCACTTTCGGCGAGGCGAGACCAATGCCACGCGGCGCGCGGGTGAAAAGTGTCAGTGCCCTTGCGAAGAATGGTTCTTGGACGTACGGTATCCATATCTAGTAGTTACAACCGTGTTGTTCATCCACAAGTTGTGGTTGATACTCACAGAAGTCCACAAGAAGATCCACAACCAGCGCACAGGTCGTCCCCAGATTTGTCCCCAGGGGCTAGTGCCAAGGCGAACATCAGGAAGGAGCCGGACACATGTATTGCCCGTACTGTCGCCATTCCGACTCCAAGGTGCTTGACTCGCGGACCACCGACGATGGGGCGAGCATCCGCCGCCGCCGGCAGTGCCCATCGTGTGAACGCCGATTCACCACTATTGAGCAGATGCAGTTGGTGGTGGTGAAACGCAGTGGCGTGGTTGAGCCGTTCAATCGCGACAAGGTGATCAACGGCGTTCGGAAGGCTTGCAAGGGACGGCCGGTCAGCGAGGACCAGCTCGCCCGCCTGGGGCAGTTGGTCGAGGATTCGTTACGGACCTTGGGTCAGCCCGAAATACCAAGCGATGAAGTCGGAGTTGCCATCCTGGGGCCGCTACGCGAGCTTGACCAGGTTGCGTACCTGCGCTTCGCGAGTGTCTATCGCCAGTTCCGGTCGGTGGAGGATTTCGAGGCGGAGATTGCGCTGCTTCGAGTCGAGCAGGAACCGACCGGGATCGAGCCACTGATCCCAGACCGTGTTGCCGACAACAAGATGAGTAGCTTCGTCCCGCACCGGCTTACGCCAACCCGGCCGCGCACTGGTAGTCCTCCGGAACCGCCGCCGTAAGAACCCGACACAGCTAGCCAACCCTCAGGGCGAAACCCTCGATCAGCAGCGATACAGAAAGGCAGAAATGACCGAAACCACCCGTTCGGCGAATGGGCGATCGGAGAACAAAAGCTCGAAGTCGAAGTCCGCCGGGCTGAGCATTGAGCGGGTTTTCACCTCGGACGTGCACCCCTATGACGAGGTGATCTGGGAACGCCGCGATGTGGTGCAGACCAACTGGAAGACTGGCGAGGTCGTCTTCGAGCAGAAGGGCGTTGAGTTCCCAGACTTCTGGAGCGTCAACGCCTCGACCATCGTCACCACGAAATATTTCCGTGGCGCACTCGGCACACCTGCTCGTGAGCAAAGCCTCCGGCAACTCATCGACCGTGTGGTGAAGACCTACCGTAAGGCGGGAGAGGATTTCGGGTATTTCGCCGATGCTCAATCAGCCGAGGTCTTCGAGCATGAATTGACATGGATGCTGCTGCACCAGTACTTCTCGTTTAATTCACCCGTCTGGTTCAACGTCGGCACGGCATCACCGCAGCAAGTTTCAGCGTGTTTCATCTTGTCGGTGGATGACTCGATGGACTCGATCTTGAACTGGTACCGGGAGGAAGGCTTCATCTTCAAGGGCGGCTCAGGCGCCGGCCTAAACCTTTCTCGGATCCGCTCCTCAAAGGAGCTGCTCAGCTCGGGTGGCACCGCGTCCGGCCCCGTCTCGTTCATGCGAGGCGCAGACGCGAGTGCGGGAACCATCAAGTCCGGTGGGGCGACCCGCCGCGCCGCCAAGATGGTGGTGCTCGACGTGGATCACCCCGATGTTGAGGAGTTCATCGAGACCAAAGCCCGCGAGGAGAACAAGATCCGCGCGTTGCGCGACGCCGGATTCGACATGGACCTCGGCGGCCGCGACATTACGTCGGTCCAGTACCAGAACGCCAATAACTCGGTGCGGGTGACAGATGAGTTCATGCGAGCGGCCGAGGACGGCGGTGATTTCGCCTTACGTGCGCGCACCGATGGCCGAGTTATCGAGACAGTGAAGGCCCGCGAGCTGTTCAACAAGCTGGCCAGGGCTGCGTGGGAGTGTGCTGATCCGGGCATTCAGTACGACGACACCATCAACGACTGGCACACCAATCCGGAAACAGGCCGAATCACCGCATCTAATCCGTGCAGTGAGTACATGAGTCTGGACAACAGCTCATGCAACCTAGCCAGCCTCAACCTGCTCAAGTTCCTGCGCGAGGACGACACGTTTGACGCCGAAGCATTCGAGCGGGCGGTGGAATTGATCATCACCGCGATGGACATCTCGATCTGCTTCGCAGATTTCCCAACCGAGGCGATCGGGCGCACCACCCGCGACTACCGGCAGCTCGGTATCGGCTATGCCAATCTCGGCGCGCTGCTGATGGCTACCGGCCATGGCTACGACTCCGACGGGGGCCGTGCCCTCGCTGCAGCGATCACGTCGCTGATGACTGGGGTCTCCTACCGCCGTTCGGCCGAGCTTGCCGGCATCGTCGGACCTTACGAAGGTTTCGCGCGCAACGCTGATGCTCACAAGCGAGTGATGCGCAAGCACCAGGCAGCCAACGACGCGCTGCGGACCAGCGGCACCTTGGACGCCCATATCCGCAAACGCGCCACCGCAGCATGGGATGGAGTGATCAAGATCGGTGGGGCGAAGGGCTACCGCAATGCGCAAGCCTCAGTGATCGCGCCCACCGGAACGATCGGCTTCATGATGGATTGCGACACCACGGGAATCGAGCCAGACTTCTCGCTGGTCAAGTTCAAGAAGCTGGTTGGTGGCGGGTCGATGCAGATCGTCAACCAGACCATTCCGCGGGCCCTGAAGAAGCTCGGCTACGCCGAGGAAACGAGCGAGGCGATTGTTGAGTACATAGCCGAGCACGGTCATGTCGTCGACGCTCCAGGCTTAAGGCCCGAGCACTACGAGGTCTTCGACACAGCTATGGGCCAGCGGGCGATCAAGCCGATGGGCCATGTCCGGATGATGGCCGCGTCTCAGCCGTTCTTGTCCGGGGCCATTTCGAAGACGGTGAATCTGCCGGAAACGGCCACCGTCGAGGAGATAGCCGACGTCTACATGCAGGGCTGGAAGCTCGGCCTCAAGGCGCTGGCGGTCTATCGCGACAACTGCAAGGTTGGTCAGCCACTGAGCGACGGTAAGGCTGGAAAGGCTGGTGACAAGAAGTCGGCCCGCGTCGAAACTGAAGTTGTGGAGAAGGTGGTCTATCGGCCGACCCGCAAGCGCCTGCCCAAGTCGCGGCCCAGCCTGACCACGTCGTTCTCCGTCGGCGGGGCCGAGGGATACATGACCTCTGGTTCCTACCCGGACGATGGCCTGGGTGAGGTGTTCCTGAAGCTCGGCAAACAAGGCTCGACTTTGGCGGGCGTAATGGATGCCTTCTCCATTGCCGTATCCATCGGGCTGCAGTACGGGGTGCCACTGGAAACGTTCGTACAGAAGTTCAGCAACCTGAAGTTCGAGCCGGCCGGCTTGACTGACGATCCAGACATCCGAATGGCGCAGTCGATCATGGACTACATCTTCCGGCGACTGGCATTGGACTACCTGTCCTTCGAAGAGCGGGCCGAGCTCGGTATCTACACCGCCACCGAGCGGGCACGTCAGGTCGAAACTGGATCCTATTTGCCGGCAGAGGAGGAGCTCAGCGAGGCCGAGTCGCTGAAGAACGATCCGGGCGATGAAGTGCGGACTGACGAGATGGAGTCGCCTGCAGCAAAGCCGGCCCCCCTCACCGCTCACACCACATCGGAGCTCTTCGAAGAGATCACTGGCACCAGCGTGGACGCGCCGCTTTGTCTGACCTGCGGCACCAAGATGCGTCCCAGCGGCAGCTGCTACGTCTGCGAAGGCTGCGGATCCACCAGCGGCTGCAGCTAACCCGCTGAGCGTTGACGCCTTGGCCCGACCTGTGCCCTCGTCGTACAGGTCGGGCCGAGGGCGCTAGGGAACACTTCTGGCCTGTGTGCGTTACCACAACATGGTGGATGACCGTGAGGCGATGGATGCCTACTCCACTGCGGTAACCACAGTGGTCCAGCGGGTGTTGCCTAGCGTGGCCAGCCTCAGGGTGCGGTCGCGGCTGGGTGACGGCGCTGGCAGCGCCAGCGTGTTGACCGCCGATGGGTTTTTGCTGACCAGCGCACATGTCGTCGAGGGATCCAGTGCTGTGGTGGCAGCCTTCGCGAACGGCACCGAGACGACTGCCGATGTGATCGGCCGAGATGCATTCTCCGATTTGGCTGTGCTACGTGCCCGAAGTGACGTCCCGGCGCCGGTAACGCTCGGTGACGCGAGCCAGCTGCAGGTCGGCCAGCTGGTGGTCGCAGTTGGCAACCCCCTCGGTTTGGCAGGAAGTGTGACTGCGGGGATCATTTCAGGACTTGGCCGGTCGCTGCCCACCAGGCAAGGCCGTGTAGTCGATGAGGTGATTCAAACCGACGCCGCTCTCAATCCGGGCAACAGCGGTGGGGTGTTGGCCGACAGCCGGGGACGCATGGTGGGGGTCAATACTGCTGTTGCCGGTATCGGCGTGGGCCTCGCGGTGCCGATCAACCAGACCACCGAGCGCATTATCAGCGCTTTGATGACCTCCGGTCGGGTACGCCGCGCTTGGCTCGGGATCGCGGGGAGTCAGGCCACGCTGCCCCCACCGCTGGCGGCGAAATTGGGTCGCCGGGAGGGTCTTCGCGTGGCACAGGTGATTACCGGGAGTCCAGCGGACACCGCCGGGCTGAGATCCGGTGACATTGTTGTAGCCGTCGCAGGTACATCGCTTGGGTCGAGCACCGAGCTGCAGCGTCGCATGGTGGAAGATGCCATTGGCCGCCGGGTGGAGATTACTGTGTGGCGCAACGGCGCTTTGGTTGACGTCATCGCCGTGCCGCGTGAGCTGACCGAATCGGCGAGCTGAGCTTGCTGATTTCCTTCACTGCAAAGGAAAAGGCGACTGACTCCAGGCCGGTAGATCGCTGAGCTCGACCGATGCAACCCACTTCACCCACCAGAATCCTCGCCGCTGCGGCACGACCAGGCGTACTGGCGCACCGTATGCCGGTCGCAGCGGCACTCCCTGATATGCCGTCGCTAGCCACAGAGAGCCCGCCTCGTCCGCCGGGAAGCGCCGGCGGTATCCGGTCATGCTCACGACCTCGATGCTGGCAGCTGCAGCGAGCTGTTCAGCAGAGAGCAACTCATCAAGGTTGACAGCGGTCCACTCCGCATCGGTATACCAGCCGCTGGTGCAGTCGAGCCGGGCGGCGAGCGTGGTCGAGCGCGACGCCAGATCGGCAACCGTTAATTCGTGTCCGGCGACCTGGATGCGGTAATCGGCTGGAAGCCCCGGGACCCGATCGAATAGCCAGATCGTTGCCGGAACGGTATCCGGGCTGAGGTAGTGGGACCCGGTTGCGATTCTGCTCGGTGCTGCCGATCCGGTCAGACGCCCGATGCCCTCGAGCGTCCCGTACGTCGCGGCAACGCCCACAGCCAAGACTCCAGTACGCAGCAGCGTTCGGCGTGACAAATCACGGCGGCGCAGCCGCTGCCGCCGGTGATGCATTAGGTGCCAAGCGAGCAGCGGTGCAGCTAGCAGGGCTGACCCGACGTGCACCTGCATCGGGCTCAATCGCCACAGCAGGCCATATCCGCCGAACACCTCTACGAGTCCGGAGGTGATGCACACTGCGATCAGCGCGACCAGCGCGAGGCTCGCCAGGCGCAGGGCTGGCGCGCGTCGCACGATCACCGACTTCCAGGGCACCAGCAACACCACAGCGAGCCCTAACAGGCCGTGAACCAGCGTTGCGAGTCTGGCGGGGATGGGCGTACCCGACGCGAAAGCAAGGACGCCGGTGAGCGCGGCAGCGATGAGCACCACGAGCAATGCCACATTCGTGCGCCGACCCGCACCCCGCAAGCCGCCAATCACGCTGAGCCAGCGTCTGATCATCGCCACACCATTGCCGGTGGCTGCGGAGGAAAGACGACATATGGCCGTAGCCAGGCGGCGCGATGAAGCAGTCCGTTCATGCGCTGGTTGAGATCAGCTGGGGCTGTCCCGTTCACCGCTCGAGAGTGAAGGAAGGCCACTTCGGTCATGGTCTGCTGGTAGGCCCGGACGGCATCCGCGGCTGGCTTCCCGCCGATGCGCTTCGCGTACGCACGGGCCGACATGCGATCGGATAGTCGGGCGATCCAGCGGATTTCTTCAGGCCTGATCCAGCCCATCTGTGCGACCTGCTGGAGTGCGGTGGTGAGCATCTTGCCTTCGCGGGAGCGAGCCCACACCGCGACCGCGAGTATCACTATCAGCAGCGGTAGGAAGATCGCGCTGTACGCGAACAAAAACCCATTTCCGCCCCAGAAGGTACTGCCGTTCCAAATCGCATGCATCGCGACAGCCGCCAGGAAGCCAAGGACCACCGCCAAAGTCCGCACCGCCGGGCGACGCGTTACCACGGCGATCCCGATGCCCAGCCCAGTCGCTGCGGTAAACAGTGGGTGCGCGAACGGGCCAATGATGCCGCGGAGGAAGAACGTGACACCGAGCTGCCCGGACTCCAGTGACTGGAGGTAGTAGACGATATCCTCGACGAAGGCGAATCCGATTCCGACCAGGGCGCCGTAGATGATGCCGTCTAGCGGGCCATTCAATTCGGCATGGCGGAAGATCACGACCGCAACCAGAAACAGGCCTTTGCCGAGCTCCTCGACGACCGGCGCTCCGACTGCCACGTTGACGAATTCATTGGTTCCTGACAGCGCGAACACCAGTTGCTCGCCCACGAAGCTAAACGCGACAGCGGCGACAGCACCCCAGCCAAGTGCCGCGAGCCGGTATCGGGCAGGTTCTGGTTCATAGCGATCAAGCCAGAAGCACACCAAGATCATCACTGGGAAGGAGACTGCTGCCAGCAGCGTGGCGATAAGCGCGCCTGCTGGCCCGCCGAGCAGGAAGATCAAGATCGCGATCAGCAAGCCCCCCAAGCCGAGAACGATCGTGGTGACCCAGGTCAACGCGGATCGGGGACGGCGCAGCAATGCAGCCGGTGCAACCGGAGGCATCGCCGCAGGAGATGTGCCAGCTGGAGGCATCGCCGGGTCCATCACTGATCATCTCCGTTCGAGTCGCGACGCACCCCCCTTGTGCTGGCTGACGCCTCATCCAACGATAGGCAGGTGGCATGCCAGGTCATTCGCATGCCATGGGCTTGCCGGGGTGGCACCGGACGTCTCCTAGGTGACACCAAAGCGATCTAGTTGTCCAGAACGCCGCGTACAGTCGCCCCCATGGAGTTGCAGGCGGTTCATCCACGAGCCGGTCTGCCGGCCAGGGTCAGCGTCTACGAGGTTGGGCCCCGGGATGGATTGCAGGCAGAGAAGGCCCTGGTGCCGCTGCCCGTCAAGCTGGAGCTGATCGAACGGCTCGGCCAGGCTGGCCTGACGATCATCGAGGCGACCAGCTTCGTCTCGCCGCGACGGATCCCTCAACTAGCTGATGCTGACGAGTTGATGCTGGGGCTGCGGCGACGTCCAGGCGTGCGATATCCGGTGTTGGTTCCCAATGAGCGTGGCTTCCAGCGAGCCTTGACTGCTGGAGCTGACGAGCTCGCAATCTTCGTCTCGGCCACTGAGAGCTTCGCACAGCAGAACTTAGGGACGACGCTGGACGGGGCAATCGACATGGCAGCGCCGGTCGTCGCGGCGGCCCGGGTTCGCGGGATTGAAGTACGTGGTTATGTGTCCATGTGCTTCGGTGACCCTTGGGAAGGGCGAGTTGATCCCGCACGTCCGGCGGACGTCGCGGCCCGCCTCGTTGAGCTCGGCTGCTCCTCGATCAGTCTCGGTGACACGATTGGTGTTGCCACGCCAGGTCAGGTAGTCACGGTGCTGGACTGTGTGGAGGCTGCTGGAGTGCCCAGGGAGAAGATCGCGCTGCACCTCCACGACACTTACGGGCAGGCGCTGGCAAACGTTCTGGTTGGTCTGGAGGCGGGAATCGCCCAGTTCGACTCCTCGGCTGGCGGGCTCGGCGGTTGCCCGTACGCGAAGTCCGCGACGGGAAATCTAGCGACCGAGGACCTGGTGTGGATGCTCGACGGGCTCGGTATCGAGACTGGCGTCGACCTGGCGGCTCTGGTGCAGACCAGCCGTTGGCTCGCCACCGAGTTGGGCCGGCCCTCGCCCTCGCGAGTGGTCACGGCGTTCCGCAGTTGAACGCCGGCGGCGTTAGTGTCGTTGTCTTGGCTGGGAGGGGCGCATATGGCCGACATCGATGATTTCGACCTCGACCGGAGTACCGCTCAGGCGTGGGCCGAGTTCCAGAGCCGGTTGAGTGAGATCATCTCCATGATTGATGACTCCGCCGACCTCACGATCGGAACCGGGTCCGAGAGCCATGGTCCGCCGCCTTTTGTGAGACTCAGCAGCCCGCGGCGGGACGTGATCAGATGTGAGGCTGCCAGCAACGCGGTGCTCGGAGACGACTTTCAGCTCTCCTCAGAGCTGCTCACGGAGATGGAACGACTTGGGTGGCAGCCGCCCACCGTCGGCGATGAGCACTCTCCGGTGCCGCCGACGGCAAATTTTTGGATCGAATTGCCTCAAGTCGAATCCGATCGCATCAGCGAGCTCGCTGTCTCCGTGTTGCGGGACGTCTACGGTGTCCAGCACCCGATCTTCCTCGCGCCTGATCAGCTAGCGGAGGTACTCCAGCCGCCTCCTCCGCCGATCGAAGGCGGCGCTTCGAACAGAACCATGGAGTTGGAGCGGGCCGACCTCATGTCGACCATGCCCCGTGACCAGCAACATCTGAACGACTTGGTCGACGTAGAGCTTGCCAAGATGTATGGCCATCAGCCGATTCGCGACGCCGAAGGTGATGTCGCGATCCGAGTCGGATCGACGATGCTCTTCCTCCGGGCCTCTCGGGACGGTCAGGAGGTTGTCATCTTCGCCGCAGTCGTGCACGATGTCGCCGGTCGGTCTCGAGCCGCCGAAGTGCTCAACGACTTGAACGTCGAGGCTCGGTGGGTGAAGTTTCAGCTGATCCGAGACCGGGTCTTCGTAAGCGTTTCTGTGTTGTCCCGTCCCTTCGTGCCGGCCCATCTGCACCAGGCCGTGCGCATCCTCTCTGAGGTGGCCGATGGCATCGATGATGAGCTGGCCGCCAAGCTCAAGGGTCGCACCACGTTCAGTGAACACGACGGGCCACGCTGAACGGCCCTTCTCGTCACGTGCTCTGCCCGAACTGTGCGCCAGGATCTACAGACTCCTCGCGGGTAGATTGGTGCCCGTGATGGATCCTCGGCAGCTCTACACCTTGGACGAGGCGGTCGTAGCCAAGCTCAAGGACCATCGCCCCGTGCTGATTCACCAGCTGGACGGGTTCGTGGATGCCGGGCAGGCTGGCAGGTTGTTTTCCGCGAACTTGATGGACAATCTCGAGCACGAGGTGCTCGCCGAGTTTGATCACGATCAATTGCATGACTACCGCAGCCGCCGACCCGCGATGATCTTCGACACCAATCAATGGAAGTCGTACGCGGATTTGCATCTGCGCATCTATCGCGTCACCGACGGCCATGGTGAGGTATTCCTGCTGTTCAGCGGGCCTGAGCCCGATGTCCAGTGGGAACGGCTTGCCGCCGCTGTCATTGGGTTGATTGACCAGCTAGGCGTACGGATGACTGTCGGTGTGCACGGCATTCCGATGGCGGTGCCACACACTCGTCCCATTACGTTGACGGCACACGCGACCGACGCCGCGCTGATCAAGGGCTATCGAAGCTGGATCGACCGCGTGGAGGTGCCCGCCAGCTTTACAGGATTGTTGGAGTTTCGCCTCGGACGGCTCGATCGCAAGGCCTTGGGCTTCGCAGCGCACGTCCCGCACTATCTAGCTCAGGCGTCATTTCCACAAGCCACACTCACCCTGACACGGTCACTCAACCAGGCCACCGGCCTGGCCGTTCCGCTCGAACCCTTGGAGAAAGCGTCTGCCAGCAACCTGGCCGACATCGCCGAGGAGATGGCAACATCGACAGAGGTTCAGGAGCTCGTGGCGACGCTCGAGCAGCAGTACGACGCGCTGCAAGCCGAGCAGCCGGATCGCGTGCCGAGCGCGGACGAGATCGCCGCCGAGTTCGAGAAGTTTCTCGCGGAGCGCGAACGCGAGAAGGACGACTGAGCTGCCGCTGCAGGACGCTCCCGCTCGTCAGGCGTTGGTTGAGCGGCTCCGAACGGCAGGTTGCGTATTCGCCGAGGACGAGGCCGACCTGCTACTGGCGTCGGCGGCGACGCCCGCCGAGCTCGAACGGATGGTCCAGCAGCGAGTGAGCGGAGTTCCACTCGAGCAGATCCTCGGCTGGGCCGAGTTCGCCGGCCTGCGGATCGCCGTTGCACCTGGGGTCTTCGTACCGCGACGGCGGACCGAGTTCATGCTGCGTCAAGCCCTGATGCTGGCTCCGCCGCAACCCGTGGTTGTCGAGCTGTGCTGCGGGTCGGCTGCGTTAGGACTAGCCCTAGCATCCACCCTGCCGCACGTCGAGCTGTACGTGACCGACATCGACCCGGCCGCAGTGCGGTGCGCCCGCGGCAACCTGGCTGGCATTCCCGGGGTTGCGGGTGTACTCCAAGGTGACCTCTATGAACCGCTGCCAGATTCGCTGGCGGGGCGGGTGGACCTGCTGCTTGCCAACGCTCCGTACGTCCCGAGCGGTTCAATCAGGCTGATGCCGCCTGAGGCACGCCTGTATGAATCTCGGCTGGCGCTGGACGGCGGCTCAGATGGGCTTGATGTGCTGCGGCGCATCATCGCAGGAGCGACACGATGGCTCGGACCGAGTGGACGGCTGCTCGTGGAGACCAGTCGCAGCCAGACGCCCGCAAGCGTTGCAGCCTTCGAGCGCAACGGACTGGCGGCCCGGATCGTCACTTCAGATGAGCTGGATGCCACCGTGGTTCTTGGCTGGCCGGCGAGCCCTGGCAGTCGAAACAACCAGTCGGGAGCCGGGCACTAGGCTCCTCGTGTGCCCCAGTCCGTCACCGAGCTGATCGACCTTCTGGACTTGGAGGAGATCGAAATCGGGCTGTTCCGGGCGCGGCAGCCTGACACCCAGCTGCAGCGCGTCTTCGGCGGGCAGGTCCTGGCCCAGGCGCTCATGGCCGCTGCGCGGACCGTCTCGGTGACTCGGGTGCTGCACTCGTTGCATGCCTATTTCCTCCTCGCCGGCCGGACCGACATTCCGATGGTCTACGACGTCGAGGCAGTGCGCGATGGCGGCTCGTTCTCGTCCCGGCGGGTGGTGGCCCGGCAAGGTGGCAAGGTGATCTTCTACCTGTCTAGCTCCTTTCACGAGCTTGAGCAGGGCTTTGAGCATCTCGACCCCGTGCCGGAGGACGTTCCGCCGCCTGAGGAGTGTCCGAAGCTCGGCGAGGTGCTCTTCAAGGCGTCGGGCCGGCCAATCTCGTTCTGGGAACGTGAGTGGGGCGCCCTCGATGTCCGCTACGTCGGTGATTCTCGTCCTGACGGTGTCCTGGCCAATGCACGCCATCCGGCCCGCGCTCGGGCATGGGTACGCGCGGATGGAGCGCTGCCCGACGATCGTCGGCTGCATCAGGCAGCGCTGGCCTACGCCAGCGACCTGACGCTGCTCTCGGCAACCACCGTGCCGCACGGGGTCCTGATCGGCCTCAACGTGCAGGCCGCTTCTATCGACCACGCCATGTGGTTTCACCGGCCATTCCGAGCCGATGATTGGTTGCTCCACGACCAAGTCTCACCATCCGCCTCAGATGGCCTCGGGCTGGCGACCGGCCGACTCTTCCAGAACGGCGTACTCGTCGCCAGCGTCGCCCAAGAGGGCCTGATCCGTCCAATCCGCAAGAGCTAATGCAGCCTCGGCTTCGATCCTCGCGCGCGGAGCGAGCCAATAGATCCTCGCGCGCGGAGCGAGCAAACAAATACTGCGCGAGTCGAGCCCAAAAAAGGGGGCGATCCGGAGGGGGGAATCCGGATCGCCCTTGGAGCTGCTGGGAAGTCGTGCTTTGAACTCCTGGCGCGTGGGGGGTTACGCAGCCAGGACCGACTTCCCCCGCAGCTTGGCAATCGCATGGCGCTCGATTTGACGGACCCGCTCTGCGGTGATTCCCCAAATCGCGCCGATATCGGCCAGCTTGGCCTGGCGGCCGTCGATGAGCCCGTAACGGCGGCGAACGACATCAGCGGAGCGCTCGTCTAGCGAGGCAAGCATGTTTTCCAACCGAGCGTGCTCCTCAGCATCCAGGAAAACCTCGTCCGGCCCGGGCATCGGCTCACGGGCGATCAGATCACCCAGAGCCGTGTCACCGCCTTCCTCGACGGGAGCGTCGAGGCTGACGTGGTCGCGGCCATAGCGCATCAGATCAAGTACGCGCTCGGGCTCGAGATCCATCTCGGCAGCGATCTCCTCGATCTCCGGATCGCGCCCGAGCCGCCGCTCTAGAGTCCTGCGTACGGCGCCGACCTGATTGACCTGCTCGGCCACATGCACGGGAAGCCGAACGATCCGACCCTGCTGAGCGATCCCGCGGCTGATCGACTGACGGACCCACCAGGTGCCATAGGTGGAGAACTTGAATCCCTTGGTGTAGTCGAACTTCTCGACTGCACGGATCAGACCGGTATTGCCTTCCTGCACCAGATCCAAAAGGGGCATCTGAGACCGGCCGTACTTGCGGGCAACGGAGACCACCAGACGAAGGTTGGCGGTCACAAAGTGCTGCATGGCCTGGCGACCCTCGTCAACCAAGAACTCCAGCTCCGCCCTAGTCGGGCGCTTGGCATGCTTTCCGCGTTCGGCAAGAGTCACGTCGCCGGCGAGGATGTGCTCAGCGTAAAGCCCAATTTCAATGGTCTTGGCGAGCTCAACTTCCTCTTCGGCGGTCAAGAGAGGAGTCTTGGCGATGCCTTCCAGATATAGGCCGACTGCATCCTTGCCATCGATGCCTTCGGATACTCGCGAACGAGTAGTTGTTGCCACAGTGGCCCCTTTCGTTTCCTTCACAAGGGACAACGCGTCAAGTACCGATATGGATTCCTCGCACGCCCTGAAGAATCCCTGAGACCTACTCGGGGGTAACCCCGACCGGGATTTGTCCTCTCCCTCCCGGCCGGACGGCGAGCGCTAGTAGCTCGAAGCGGCGGTCCTTTCCACATCCAATACCCGCTGAACACTGGCGTACACGTCTAGCCGACGACGGTGTGAACGCTCTCGATCCGGCGGACATTCCTGAAGTTCGCTCAGCCCTCGTTGGTTATCTCGCCGATGATCCAGGCGTATTCAAAGGCCAGCTCGCGCCAGCTCTTGTAGCGGCCGCTGACGCCGCCATGACCTGCGACCATCTCCGTCTTGAGCAGGATCTTTCTCTCTGCAGAATTCGTTGCGGCATGCCGCAGAGCAGCGATCCATTTGGCTGGTTCGACATAGAAAACGCGAGTGTCGTTGAGGCTCGTCGTGGCCAGGACGGCCGGATACTCCACTGACCGCACATTCTCATACGGTGTGTAGGACTTCATGTACGAATAGACCTCAAGGTTGTGCAGCGGATCGCCCCATTCGTCCCACTCGATGACTGTGAGCGGCAATTCAGGATTCAAGATCGTAGTGAGGGCGTCGACAAATGGCACCCCAGCGTGGATGGCACGGAACCGCTCCGGCGCGAGATTGGCGACCGCACCCATGAGCAAGCCACCTGCGCTGCCGCCTCGCGCCGCCAAGCGTTGGGGTGCGGTGTAGCCCTGTTCGACCAGGTAGTCGGCGCAGGCGATGAAGTCGGTGAAGGTATTCATCTTGGCAAGCCGCTTGCCCTGCTCGTACCACGTCCGGCCAAGCTCACCCCCGCCACGGACGTGGGCAATTGCATACACAATGCCGCGGTCCAGCAACGACAGGCGCGACACGGCGAAGCCTGGATCCATGGACGCCTCGTACGACCCGTACCCGTACAGCAGGGCCGGTGCCGAGCCGTCCAGCGGAATGTCTGCCCTCCGTACGATCGACAGCGGCACCCGGGTGCCGTCGGGAGCCGTGGCCCAGCCGCGCTCCTGGATGTAGTTGTCTGGCTGGTAGCTCCCGAACCGCGGATCATCGAGCACCGGTGTTCGCTTGAGCAAAATCAGTTCTTGCGTTGTGAGGTGGTAGTCATAGATCGAGTCGGGGATCAACAGCGATGCGTAGCCAACGCGGATGGTCGCGGTCTCGTATTCCGACTCGCCCGGGGCGTACACCACATACAAGGGTTCGTCGAACGCGATGTCGCTGCCTTCCCTGAGGTTGCCAGTGGCATCTCGCGGCATCACGTGTAAGCCGGTCAGCCCGTCCCGCCGCAGCGAGACAACCGCATGGCTGGCGTACGCGCTGACTGAGAGAATTCGCACTCCTTGGCGATGCCGGAGAACCGGCGTCCACTCGGCGTGGCTGGTGGCTGTCAGCGGCGCCTCAGCGAGTTCGAAGTCCTCAGCTCCATCGTTGTGCACGATCAAGAGCCGATCGCCTGCGGGCTCGACGTCGTATTCCACTCCCTGGCGTCGTGGCGCAACGAGTCGTGGCTCGCCTGCGGGGTCGTCGGTACTGAGTATCCGGACCTCTGAGGTGATCTTGCTTTCAGCGCCGATCATGATCCATCGATCATCACGGCTTGCGCCGACACTGAGCCAGAAACGCTCGTCCGTCTCAGTTGTGACCGCAACATCTTCCGATGGGTCGGTGCCCAGGCGATGCCGCAACACGACGTACGGGCGCCATGCCTCATCTGCCCTGGTGTAGAAAAGGTGGCTGTTCTTCGCCCAGGCGACACCGTAGGCCGTGTCACTGATCTGGTCGACCAGCAGCTCGCCCGAGGCCAGATCCTTGATCATGATCGTGAAGCGTTCGGCCCCGGACAGGTCGACCGAGTACGCCAGCAGCCGCCCGTCGAGGGAGACACCGAACGCTCCGAGGGAGAAGAACTCATGGCCGTCGGCCTCCACGTTGGCGTCGAGCAGGACCTCTTCGCCGACGATCTCCTGTTCGGGATCCGGCAGTTTTTCGCGATCGCTGGCGACAACCCGGCAGTAGATCGGATACTCCGATCCTTCGACGGTACGAACGTAGTACCAGTACGCTGAGCCGCCCGGGTGCGAGGTGTAGTTCGGCACGCTGAGGTCGGTCTCCTTGGTCCGCGCCTTGATTTCGCTGAAGACTGCATCCGAAAGCTCTGTGAGGTCAGCGGTCTGAGCTTCGGTGTAGGCATTCTCCGCTTCCAGGTAGCTGATCACCTCTGGGTTGTCCTTGTCGCGCAGCCATTCGTAAGGGTCAACGAACACATCACCGTGGTGGCTACGGGTTATCGGCTGTCGTTTTGCGATCGGCGCCGCGGACGCAGGAGGGACTTCGGCGTACATGGTCCAAGAGCGTAGTGTTCCCGCAACGGCGACGATGCGTGAGGATAGCTCCATGGGAGAAGAGGTCGACGCCACAGAGTTCAGCCGCGAGGACCGCAAGCGTCACCGTGAAAAGATCCGCAGGGGCCTGGATGTGCTGGCTCGCATGCTCACCGAATCCCGTTTCGACTTCGAGCGGCCAATGGCGGGCCTCGAGATCGAGCTGAATCTGGTGGACATGGACTGCCAGCCGGCCTTGCGCAACGCGGAGGTCCTGGCGGCGATCGCAGATCCCTCGTTCCAGACCGAGCTCGGCCGCTTCAACATCGAAATCAACGTGGCGCCACGCCGGTTGGCCGAGTTCGGCTTCTCCGATTTCGAACAGTCGGTGCGCAAGTCACTGAACGACGCAGACCCCCGTGCCAAGGCAATCGGAGCCCAACTCGTGATGATCGGCATTCTGCCGACCTTGATGCCGCATCACGTCACGCTGGACAGCGTCAGTGAGAATCCGCGTTACTCGATGCTAGACCAGCAGATCTTTGCGGCACGCGGTGAAGATCTTGAGATCATCATCGACGGCGTGGAGCGGCTGGCGATGGTATCGAACACGATCATGCCGGAGGCAGCGTGTACCTCGACGCAGGTGCATCTCCAGGTAAGTCCTGACGACTTCGCCGGTTACTGGAATGCTGCGCAGGCGATCGCCGGCATTCAGGTCGCGCTCGGCGCGAATTCACCTTTTCTCTTTGGGAAGCAGCTGGTCGCAGAGTCCCGCATCCCGCTGTTCGAGCAAAGCACCGATACGCGCAGTGACGAACTGAAAGCCCAGGGGGTGCGCCCCCGAGTGTGGTTCGGCGAGCGCTGGATCACCTCGATCTTCGATTTGTTCGAGGAGAACTCGCGGTACTTCCCAGCGTTGTTACCGATCAGCTCCGATGAAGATCCAGTCGCTGCCCTGGACAGCGGTGGAGTACCTCAACTGGACGAACTCCGGCTGCACAATGGCACCGTCTACCGCTGGAACCGGCCTGTCTACGACGTCAGCGGTGTCAGCCCTCATCTGCGGGTGGAGAACCGTGTGTTGCCTGCAGGTCCAACCGTTGTAGACACAATGGCCAACGCCGCTTTCTTCGCCGGACTGGTGCGTGCCTTGGCCAACGACGATCGACCGATCTGGACCCAGATGTCCTTCCAGGCAGCCGAGGAGAACTTCGTCTCCGGGATTCGGCACGGCATCAACGCTGAGGTCTACTGGCCCCAGGTGGGTCAAGTCCGTGTGACCGAACTCGTGGTACGCAAGCTGTTGCCACTCGCAGCTGAAGGGCTACGCGCGTGGGAGGCCGATGAGAGCGAAATTGGGCGGCTGCTCGATATCATCGAGCGTCGCTGCCTGCGTGCAGCTAATGGAGCAACGTGGCAAGTCGCTGAGGTCGCGCGACGTGAGCAAGCCAGCGAATCCAGGCAGGATGCCGTACGAGGGATGCTCGCCAGCTACATGACGCTGATGCACAGCAACCAACCGGTCCACACCTGGGAGGTGCACTGATGTCAGAGACTATTCAGTCCCCGTCCGATCGGACTAGCCGCGCGCGAGCCGAGCAGCCCACTCAATCACTGCCTGCAGGAGCCCAGCCGCTCATTGTTGTGGGCTATTCCTCGAGGCCTGAGGGACAGGCGGCGCTGAAACGCGCGCTCAGCGAGGCGCGGCTACGCGGCGCAGCGCTCGTGGTAGTGAACATCTCACCCGAACCGGACACGGCTGGCTTGGCCGCGGAGCTCGCCACGTCAGGGGTTACGTCCGAAATCAGGACCCCGGCGGACGTAAATGATTCGGCAGAGGAGCTGATCCGAACAGCCGAGATGACCGACGCCGATTTCATCGTCATTGGGCTTCGTCGCCGATCCCCGGTCGGCAAATTGCTGTTGGGTAGCAATGCTCAGCGAGTGCTACTGGATGCGGCCTGCCCCGTTCTTGCGGTCAAGGCTGAGCCCGGCGCGGACTAGCGCGAGTTCCGACACGATCTCGGCGTTGGATTGGACGTTTGGAGATTCGTGCCAGAATACGCGTGGAGCACCTATTGACATCCGATGGGCGCTGCATGCCCTAGATCCGCCTGGTCAGTCCGAGAGGCTCTTTGTGACACCCCCCTCCAAACTGCACACAACGGCTCGCGCGGTGGCTGCGTCCACAAGCCGAGCTCGACAAGAAAGCGTTCCGATCAAGAAGGCCACGTCGGCCAAGAAGGCTCCGGCCAAGAAGGCGTCGTTGAAGTCGGTCGACAGCGCCCATACCAAGAAGGCTGCTGCGCCGCCGCCGGTCGTTGACGATGAGACGCCGCCACCGGCGGATGACACCGTTGATGACGCGGGCGATGAGGTGGATCTGGAGGAGCTCGCCCTCGAGCCGCTCGAGGTCGAAATAGACGCTGAAACCATCACCGCGGATGTCGTGGTTGACCTGGAGAGTGAAGAGGTCGTACTCACGGTCGGCAAGAAGCGCAGCCTGGATGACATCGATGAGTCGGCCTTCGAGCCAGCTGAAGAGGCAAAGCTTGAAGAAGAGCTGGCCGAGGATCAGGGCTTCACGCTGTCCGAAGCCGACGACGCAGACGAACCCGAGCAGCAGGTGATGGCAGCCGGTGCCACGGCTGACCCGGTGAAGGACTACCTGAAGCAGATCGGCAAGGTCGCGCTGTTGAACGCCGAGCAGGAGGTCGAGCTTGCGAAGCGGATCGAGGCCGGGCTGTTTGCCGATGAGAAGCTCAACGACGATCACACCAAGATCAAAGCGGCACAGTCTGACGATTATGAATGGATCGCCGAGGACGGTCGCCGCGCCAAGAACCACCTGTTAGAGGCCAATCTCCGCCTCGTGGTTTCGCTGGCCAAGCGTTACACCGGCCGCGGAATGCTCTTCCTCGATCTCATCCAGGAGGGCAACCTCGGGCTGATCCGGGCGGTTGAGAAGTTCGATTACACCAAGGGCTACAAGTTCTCCACCTACGCCACGTGGTGGATCCGGCAGGCGATCACCCGGGCCATGGCCGATCAGGCTCGTACCATCCGCATTCCTGTGCACATGGTCGAGGTGATCAACAAACTCGCCCGCGTGCAACGGCAGATGTTGCAGGATCTGGGCCGGGAACCGACGCCGGAGGAGCTGGCGCGCGAGCTCGACATGACTCCGGAGAAGGTTGTCGAGGTTCAGAAGTACGGGCGGGAGCCAATCTCGCTGCACACCCCGCTCGGCGAAGACGGCGACTCTGAATTCGGAGACCTCATCGAGGATTCGGAGGCTGTCGTTCCGGCGGATGCGGTGAGCTTCACCCTTTTGCAGGAGCAATTACACGACGTCTTGGACACCCTAAGTGAGCGCGAAGCTGGAGTGGTGTCGATGCGCTTCGGATTGACCGACGGCCAGCCCAAGACTCTGGATGAGATCGGCAAGGTCTATGGGGTGACTCGCGAGCGGATCCGGCAGATCGAGTCCAAGACGATGAGCAAGTTGCGGCACCCATCCCGCTCCCAGGTGCTCAGGGACTATCTGGACTGAGCATCTCGGGCTGATTTGCCGCTAAGGGGTGTGACACCCCGCGCGGCCCCTGACTCCTGGGTCATGGCGACCGGACTG
>DATHIJ010000388.1:0-4553 GCA_035489975.1 Propionibacteriaceae bacterium
GGGATTGCTGCTGAGGAGATCATCGATCCCACACCCGCCATTCAGGAGATCGTCGACCGCTACATCGGCGATCCGGAGTACGCCAACCTGCCGAGGAAATTCAAGACCGCTCTCACCGGTCATCCGGTTCACGATGTCGCACCTGAGGTGAACGACGTCGCTTTTGTCGGTGTCGTACATCCCGAGCACGGACCGGGATTCGACCTGTGGGTCGGCGGCGGCCTTTCCACCAATCCGATGCTCGCCGTACGCCTCGGAACGTGGGTGCCCAGAGAAGAGGTAGCCGAGGTCTGGGCCGGCGTTGTGGCGGTGTTCCGTGATTACGGCTATCGCCGGCTCCGGACCCGGGCCCGGATCAAGTTCTTGGTCGCCGACTGGGGTGCAGAGAAATTCCGCGAGGTACTTGAGACGGAGTACCTGAAGCGGCGTCTCATCGATGGGCCGGCGCCAGCAGTGCCGACCCAGCCGGGCGATCACATCGGGGTTCACCGTCAAAAGGACGGTCAGTACTTCGTTGGGCTGTCCCCGGTCGCGGGTCGGATCAGCGGCAGCAACCTGGTACGGCTGGCTGACCTGGCCGAGGCCCACGGTTCTCGTCGCCTTCGCACCACCCCGCTGCAGAAGCTGCTGGTCCTCGATCTTGACGAATCCAAGGTCGATTCACTGATCACCGGCGCCGAGGAGTGCGGCCTTTCTGCACGTCGCGATGTCTGGCGACGCTCCGTGATGGCCTGCACGGGGATTGAGTTCTGCAAGCTTGCGATAGTTGAGACCAAAGCTCAGGCGGCTCGCGTTGTCGCCGAGCTCGAGCGGCGGCTAGGTGAGATGGATTCGCCAATCACCGTCCACATCAACGGCTGTCCGAACTCGTGCGCCCGCATCCAGGTCGCAGACATCGGTTTGAAGGGCCAGCTCGTTATCGGGCCGGATGGCGATCAGGTCGAGGGCTACCAGGTCCATCTTGGCGGCGGGCTCGGGCTGGACGCTGGATTCGGTCGCAAGCTCAGAGGACACAAGGTGACGGCCGAGGAGCTGCCGGACTACGTCGAGCGGCTGGCTCGTCACTATGTGGCGGAACGACGAGACGGTGAGCGGTTTGCCCAGTGGGTGGCCCGCGCCGACGAGCTGGTGCTGGCATGAGCAGGCGCGCCTCCGGTCCGCTGACGACTACACGCAAGAAGGTTGCGAGCCGTGGCTGAGACGTCGCATGCGACCCGGCAGGCAGTGCTCTACTGCCCGTACTGCGCCGAAGAGACCCTCTTCCCACTGGAAGCGGGCGGCTGGGAGTGCCGCAGCTGTATGCGGGCGTTTTCGGTGACTTTCCTCGGGTTATCCTCACGGGGTCACGGCGGAGGAGCATCTGGGACTTCCCGTCAGGAGTCCGCGTGAGCACAACGGTGGATTTGGTCGACGTAGCGGCCGAAGCGAACCGGGAGCTCGAGGGCGCCCCAGCATTGGAGATCTTGGCCTGGGCCTACGGGGAGTTCGGCTCGAAGCTGGTGGTGGCTTCCTCAATGGCCGACACGGTACTCATCCATCTCGCGGAGCAGGTAGCGCCGGGAATCGATGTGATCTTCCTTGATACCGGCTACCACTTCGTCGAGACCATCGGCACTCGGGACGCCGTGCAGCTGGTGCACAACGTCAATGTGATCAACGTGACGCCCGAGCAGACCGTGGCTGAACAAGACGCAACGTGGGGCAAGGATCTGTTCGCCCGCAATCCTGATCAATGTTGCGCGCTCCGCAAAGTGGCGCCGCTCGGTAAGGCCCTGGAACCGTACGCCGCCTGGGCCAGCGGATTGCGACGCGACGACTCTCCCGCACGGGCTGCGACCCCAGTTGTCTCCTGGGACACTAAGCGGAAGCTGATGAGAATCGCACCAATCGCCGCCTGGACCGATGAAGACGTGGCTCGCTATATCGAAACCAATTCGCTCATGATCAATCCGCTGCTCGAGGACGGCTATACCTCCATCGGATGCCAACCTTGCACTAGCCGAGGACGCGCGGACGACCCTCGCGCTGGCCGGTGGGCGGGATTCGCCAAGACCGATTGCGGGATACACCTGTGAACGCCCAGGCTGCGACGGCGGGGGCGGCGAGCCAGGAGGATCTGATCGAGGGCGCTCCGTTGCATCCCGCCAGGAGGGGCGCAACGTTATGGTTCACCGGCCTCCCCTCGGCTGGAAAGTCCACCATTGCTCATGCCTTGGCTCGCGACCTACACGCCGCAGGCGAACGTGTACAGGTTTTGGACGGTGACGACGTGCGCCCCCATCTCTCTGCTGGGCTCGGCTTCAGCCGCGAGGATCGTGACGTCAATGTCACCCGGATCGGCTGGGTGGCTCGGATGCTCGCCTCGCATGGCGTCATTGTGCTGGTGTCGGTCATTGCCCCGTACGCAGTTGCACGCGACACTGTTCGAAATGATCATGGCCGGCTCGCTGTGCCATTCGCGGAGGTGCATGTCGCCACTCCCCTCCAGGTCGCCGAGGCTCGTGACGTCAAGGGTCTGTACGCAAAAGCCCGCCGCGGCGAGCTCAAGGGTCTAACTGGCGTCGACGACCCGTACGAGGTCCCGACCCAAGCCGAGCTGGTCGTGGACACCGCCCGTGTTGATCTTGATACGGCGATTGAGATGTCCAAGGCGCTGCTGGCGGCGATCGTGGAGAGGGATTTCGGGTGACAACCACTCAACTAGGCCCGCTGAGCGAGCTGCAGGCGCTCGAGTCCGAATCGATTCACATCATCCGTGAGGTCGCAGCTACGTTCGAGTCGCCGATCATGCTTTTCTCGGGAGGCAAGGACTCGGTGGTCATGCTGCACCTAGCGGCGAAAGCCTTTTGGCCGGCTCCTATCCCGTTTGGACTGCTGCATGTGGACACCGGGCACAACTTCGGAGAGGTGCTGCAGTTTCGAGATGAGGCGGTCGAGTTCTACGGCGCCTCCATCAAGATCGTGTCGGTCCAGGACTACATCGAGGATGGCCGGCTCCGCGAGCGGCCTGACGGTACGCGGAACCCACTCCAGACCGTGCCACTGCTCGATGCCATCACCGACGGCCGGCATGATGCCGTCTTCGGCGGTGGTCGGCGCGACGAGGAGCGAGCGCGCGCCAAGGAACGCGTCTTCAGCATGCGTGATGAGTTCGGTCAGTGGGAGCCGCGTAATCAGCGGCCCGAGCTGTGGTCGCTCTACAACGGACGCCACCTCCCCGGGGAGCATGTCCGGGTCTTTCCGCTCTCCAACTGGACCGAGCTGGATGTATGGGACTACATAGCAGCTGAGAAGATCAACCTGCCGACCATCTACTACGCCCACGAACGCCAGGTGGCGCTGCGCGACGGTATGTGGATCGGGATCACGGACGTGACACCGGCGCGACCCGGTGAGGTGATCGAGATGCGCTCGGTGCGTTATCGAACAGTGGGAGACATGTCCTGCACCGCCGCTGTACTGTCCAACGCCAACACGGTGCACGACGTGATCAGCGAGGTTGGGCTCAGCCAGCTGACCGAGCGCGGCGCGACCCGTGCCGACGACCGGCTCTCCGAAGCCGCCATGGAAGATCGAAAGCGGGAGGGCTACTTCTGATGCCCCAGCGCTCCCTGCTTTTGGGTCCGACAGCTGATCCCATCACCGGCGGCCGTACGCTGCTGAGGCTTGCAACGGCAGGCTCGGTTGACGACGGTAAGTCGACATTAGTGGGTCGACTGCTCTTTGATACCAACTCCGTGCTCACCGACACTCTTGATCATGTTGAGCGGGTAAGCAAGCGCAAGGGGCTGGATCGAACCGATCTTGCTCTGCTCACCGACGGCCTGCGTGCCGAGCGCGAGCAAGGCATCACGATCGATGTCGCGTATCGCTATTTTGCGACTCCGGCACGGAAGTTCATTCTGGCCGATTGCCCGGGGCACGTGCAGTACACCCGGAATACCGTGACGGGCTCATCCACCGCCGATGTCGTCGTGCTGCTCGTCGACGCGCGCAAGGGTGTCATCGAGCAGACCCGTCGGCACCTGGCCGTCGCGTCCCTGCTACGGGTGCCACATGTCGTTCTCGTGGTGAACAAGATCGACTTGGTGAACTACTCCGAGGATGTCTTCACCGCGGTTGCCACCGATTTCGCGCTCTTGGCCCGTAGCCTCGGCGTGCTGGAGACACACTGCATCCCGGTCTCAGCGACCGATGGCGACAATGTGGTGGTGCGGTCGCACCGGACGCCCTGGTACGACGGACCAACCGTCCTGGGCTACCTGGAGAACGTCGACGACACCCGCCTCGCGGTGGGTTCCGATCTTCGGTTCCCGGTTCAACACGTTGTCCGGCCCCAGTCGGCGGCTCCGGCACCATGGGCCGCTCGGGCACCACAAATCAATGGCGACTACCGTGGTTACGCGGGGAAGATTGAGTCGGGCCGAGTGCGGCCAGGGGATGAAGTGGTAGTTCTACCACGGGGCTCGCATGCCCTCGTCGAGGCGATCGACACCCCCGATGGTCCCCTGGATCTGGCGGTCGCCGGGCAATCGGTTGTGATTCGGCTGGAC
>DATHIJ010000389.1:0-3648 GCA_035489975.1 Propionibacteriaceae bacterium
GGAGAACGCGATCGAGGTCGTTGATCAGTTGCGATCCGGCGTCGAGGTGCAGTCCACGCGTGGCGCTCGGGTTTGTACCTGGAGGGAGGCCGAGCGGGTGCTCGCCGGCTTCCCCGACGGCCGAGCCGACGAGGGGCCCACCGCCGCCGGTCCGTCGCTGCTCGGCTTGCGTATCGCAGAAGCGCACGGCTGGACCGCGCCAAACCCGAAGCACACAGCCGACCGATCAGTTGAGGGGAGCCAGTGACCAATCCTTCTACCGCGTCAGGACACGGCTTGCTGACGCCGGTGCTCACCGCGAACTGGGCCGACGAACACGCTTGGAAGCTGACCAACTATGAGCGTCGGGGCGGCTACGAGGCACTCCGCGCGGCGCTGCAGATGGACCCGGCCGAGGTCGTCGCGCTCGTCAAGGATTCCGGCCTGCGGGGCCGCGGCGGTGCGGGCTTCCCGACCGGGATGAAGTGGAGCTTCATCCCGCAGGACAACCCCAAGCCCAAGTACCTGGTAGTCAACGCCGACGAATCCGAGCCGGGAACCTGCAAGGACATCCCGCTGATGATGGCGTCCCCTCACACCCTGGTCGAGGGAGTGATCATCTCGTCGTACGCGATCCGCGCCCACCACGCCTTCATCTACGTTCGGGGCGAGGTTTTGCACGTGGTGCGCCGCCTGCAGCAGGCGGTCCGCGAGGCATACTCCGCCGGCTACGCCGGTAAGAACATCCTGGGCACCGGCTACGACCTGGAAGTCATCGTCCATGCCGGTGCTGGAGCGTACATCTGCGGTGAGGAGACCGCGCTGCTCGACTCACTGGAAGGTCGCCGGGGTCAGCCGCGGCTGCGCCCCCCGTTCCCCGCAGTGGCCGGGCTCTACGCATGTCCCACAGTGATCAACAACGTGGAGTCGATCGCTTCGGTGCCATCGATCGTCATGAATGGCGATCACTGGTTCTCCTCGATGGGAACCGAGAAGTCCAAGGGAATGACCATCTACTCGCTGTCGGGCCACGTCACCAACCCGGGACAGTTCGAGGCACCCTTGGGCATCACCCTGCGCCAGCTTCTTGATCTTGCTGGCGGCATCCGCGAGGGCCATCGACTGAAGTTCTGGACACCGGGTGGTTCCTCGACACCGATGCTGACCGACGCCCACTTCGATGTCCCGTTGGACTATGAGGCCATCGCGGGCGTGAAGTCGATGCTCGGCACCAAGGCGCTGCAGTGCTTCGACGAAACCACCTCTGTGGTCCGTACGGTGCTGCGTTGGACCGAGTTCTACAAGCACGAATCGTGCGGTAAGTGCACGCCGTGCCGGGAGGGCACCTGGTGGCTGGTGCAGATTCTCAAGCGTATGGAAGCTGGTCGCGGAGAGCAGGGCGACATCGAGAAGTTGCTCGACCTCTGCGACAACATTCTCGGCCGGTCCTTCTGTGCTCTCGGTGACGGCGCGACCTCGCCGATCACCTCAGCCGTCCAGTACTTCCGAGACGAGTTCGAAGCCGCTATGCACACGCCGGCTTGGGAGCTCTTTCCCTACGAGCGCAGCACGATTTTCCTCCGCGAGCCCGCAGGAGCAGGAGCATGACGGTTATCGCCAACCGCCAAGATGATGCCGCCGTTGAAAAGCGCGAGGATCTGGTCACCCTGACGATCGACGACATCGAGGTATCGGTGCCGAAGGGCACCCTCGTCATTCGCGCCGCCGAGCTCATCGGAGTCGAGGTACCGCGATTTTGTGATCATCCGTTGCTCGACCCAGTTGGTGCTTGCCGGCAATGTCTGGTCGAGGTGCCCGATGGCGGAACCGGGCGTCCCATCCCCAAGCCGCAGGCCTCCTGCACCCTGGAAGTCGCGCCAGGGATGAAGATCAAGACTCAGCTCACCTCGCCGATTGCCGAAAAAGCCCAGCGCGGGAACATGGAATTCCTGCTGATCAACCATCCGCTCGACTGTCCGATCTGTGACAAAGGCGGCGAGTGCCCGCTGCAGAACCAGGCGATGTCGCACGGCTACGCGGAGAGCCGGTTCACCGACGAAAAGCGCACCTATCCCAAACCGATCAACATCTCTGCCAATGTCTTGCTGGACCGGGAGCGCTGCGTGCTCTGTGCGCGCTGCACCAGGTTTTCCGAGCAGATCGCCGGCGATCCGTTCATTGCGCTCATCGAGCGCGGTGTCCTGCAGCAGGTCGGAATCTATGAGAAGGAACCGTTGGAGTCCTACTTCTCGGGCAACACCATCCAAATTTGCCCGGTGGGTGCGCTGACCAGCGCGGCGTACCGCTTCCGGTCGCGGCCTTTTGATCTGATCTCCACGCCCTCAATCGCCGAACATGACGCCTGCGGTTCGGCGATCCGGGTCGATCATCGACGTGGCAAAGTGATGCGGCGCCTGGCCGGGGACGATCCGGACGTCAACGAGGAATGGATCACCGACAAGGATCGCTTCGCACATCGCTACGGTGACGGCGAAGACCGCCTCACCCGCCCGCTGGTTCGGGACGGCGATGTGCTGCGGCCAGCGTCCTGGCCCGAGGCGATTGATGTCGCGGTACGCGGCCTCGAGGCAGCTGGGAGCTCGGTGGGTGTGCTGACCGGAGGTCGGCTGCCGCTGGAGGACGCGTACGGCTATGCCAAGTTCGCTCGCGCGGTGCTAGGCACGAACAACATCGACTTCCGAGCCCGCCAGCATTCAGCAGAGGAGGCGGATTTCCTGGCCAACGCCGTGGCCGGAACCGGGCAAGGTGTCAGCTTTACTGATCTTGAGAATGCCAGCGCCGCACTGTTGGTCTGCCTCGAGCCGGAGGAGGAAGCCGGCATGATCTTCCTCCGGCTTCGCAAGGCGTTCCGCAAGAGAAACCTCACGTCTTGGACTCTGGCGCCCTATGCGAGCAATGGGGCTCGAAAGATGGGCGCCCAGCTCATCGCCTGCGTGCCGGGCGACGAAGCCGCCGTCCTCGACCAGGTCAACGCCGAGGGCGGCACGTCCGGCAAGCGGCTCGCCGAGGTCTCTCTCGACGCCAACTCAGTGATCTTGGTTGGGGAACGTGCCGCGGGTCTCTCGGGGACGTTGAGTGCATGTCAGCGACTCGCCGAGCGCACCGGCGCTAGGCTGGCCTGGGTTCCCCGCCGGGCCGGGGATCGCGGGGCGGTTGAAGCCGGCTGCCTGCCGATTCTGCTGCCTGGCGGCCGACCGGTCTCGGAGCCCGCTGCCCGGGTCGACACCCAAGCGACATGGGGAGTCGAATCCGTGCCGTCCCTGGAAGGTCGCGACGCCGACGAGATCTTGATCGCCGCCGCTGATGGCGAACTCGCGGCGCTCGTCGTCGCCGGCGTAGATCCGAACGACTTTGTCGATCCGCAAGCCGTGCTGGAAGGGCTTGAGGCGATTGGGTTCATGGTCAGCTTGGAGACTCGTGCGTCATTGGTCACCGAACGTGCTGACGTGGTTTTTCCGGTCACGCTGATTCAGGAGCGAGCTGGCACCTTCGTGAACTGGGAAGGCCGGCGCCGATCGTTCGATATGGTGCTGGACCAGCCCAACGACATGTCGGACCTCAGAGTGCTGGCCGCCTTAGCCGATGGTTTGGGGGCTAACCTGGGATTCCGTACGGCAGCCCAGGCACGCGCAGAACTCGACGAGCTGG
>DATHIJ010000390.1:0-4790 GCA_035489975.1 Propionibacteriaceae bacterium
ATGTCATTCCTTGCGCCTGTCCTGGTTCTTCTTCTGGCTATTACCCCGTTCTTCGTTCTGAAACCGTGGGAGTTCATGGAGCGGCTCCAGTCCTCGGCAAACGTGTATCCGTATGCCAGCTTCCACGCTTACAATTTCTGGGGAATCTTCCGGTACAACCAGCCCGACAACATCGAGTACCTGGGGCTCTCATATCAGGTCTGGGGGATCGTGCTGTTCGCCTTCACGACCCTCTTCATCATCTATTCGCTCAGGGAGGCGAAAGGCATGGGCGCGCTGGCGCTGGGGACGGGCCTTTGCGTCGTCGCCTTCTTCATGTTCATCACGCGCATGCATGAACGGTACCTTTTTTCGGCCTTCCTCCCGCTTCTCGCGGCCTGCGTCATCTACAAAAGCGCGTGGTTATGGACGGGGTTCGCCGGTCTAGCAGTCACACACGGGCTGAACCTCTATCACGCCTATGCGGAGTTCAACGACAACCACCTGCGGATCGATTGGATCTACGACTGGCTCACAGACCCCAACATGCTCGGTTTCAACGTCTTCGAAGTTGACACCACCGTCGAGTGGCTGTCTGTCCTTACGGTTGCCGCGCTGCCACCGTTGCTCGCGGCTGCCTATGGCATCGGCAGCCGCGTTAGAGCCGGGGAGGCTGCATGACGACGCCCGACGGCGTGCAAGCGCGGGCCGGGGTGCCCATCCGAACGCTGCCGCGGGTCAATGTGAGCGTGACCGCTTTCCAGGTCGCATTGGCGGTGGTGCTGATCGCAGCGTTTTTGACGCGGTTTGTCCGCCTGGGCGAGCCTGACCAGTTCTACTTCGACGAGACGTACTTTCCCCGCACCGGCCAGGAGATATACAGGGGCGATAACAAGGCTTGGGAGTTCTACGGACACGAAAACACGCACCCGCCGCTGTCGAAGCTGTTCATGGCCGGTGGCATGAAAGTATTCGAAGGCGCCAACAGCATCGCTCCGGCGATCGTGCCGGGCACCGGCGGCGTCGACAACCCCTGGGCGTGGCGGTTCTTCGGGGCGCTCGCGGGTGTGGGCGCTGTGCTATTTATGTACCTACGCGCGCGAAGACTGTTCAACAGCGAGATCGCCGGCCTTGCTGGCGCCTTCCTTCTGACGTGCGAGGGCGTCGCGTTCGCACAGTCGCGAATCGCCACGCCGGACACGTACGTGCTCTTCTTCATACTCGGTGCAATGTACTTTCTCACGACGAACCGTTTCTTGCCCGCTGGTGTCTTCTTTGGCGCCGCCGTCGCGTGCAAGTGGATCGCGGCGCTGGCCGGGTTCCCCATCGTGCTGTACCTTGGCTGGCTGCTGGTCACAAGACTGCGAGAGAGTACGTGGGAGGGTCAGATCAAGTGGTACGAGGTCATCCTGCCCGCCGGACTGGGCATCCTCTACGCTGGCGTCACGGGACTCGTCTACTCCTATCTCAACACTCCCGCGGAAAAGACGTACAGTCCCACTCAGGGACTGCTGGAGATAGGCGCTTTCATGCTTATTATCGTGGGCGTAGTGGCGACGCTGTGCAGCCTGATCGCGCTGATCACCGAGCGTCGTCAGGGTGGGTTTGCGCTGACACTGCAAGGGAAGCTGTGCCTCGAGATCGCCCTAATCTTCGGCGTCTTCTTTATCCTCGTGCCCGGGTTCGTATATTTCATGACCTACTGGCCAATGCTCCTGGATCCTCCAAGCGTGGAGGCGATGGGGGACAGAGAATGGCATGGACTCGGCCAGGTCATCCGCCAGAACCGTCAGGCCTTCGATTTCCATTCGCACCTGGAAGCGACCCACCCGTGGTCGTCACCGTGGGACACGTGGCCGATCATGGGACGGCCGATATATTTCTACGCTGATACTGATCCCGGAGATACCAACGCCAAGATCTACTCCATGGGCAATCCGCTGATATTCTGGGCAGCGCTGCCTGCGCTCGCGTTCGCGCTGTGGCAGGGATTCGCCTCCGTGCGGGCCCGGCTGACGCCTGGAGGAGCGCTGGCGATATGGGGGAGCATGCCGCCAAAGCAGGCAGCCCTGCTTTTCGTTGTGCTGGCTTATCTCGGCTTCTGGCTCTCCATGAGCTTCACCTCCCGCGTGTTGTTCATCTACCACTATTTGCCTGCGTTGGCGTTCGGCATCCTGGCGCTGTCTTACTCCGTTGATTGGGTCTGGCGCCGTCCCGAATGGGGCAAGCAGGCCGCGGTCGCGTTCCTGGCGCTTGTCGCGCTCGTGTTTGTGTTCTTGTATCCGCACCTGGCGGACGTGAATGTACCGACGTGGTTAGAGAAGCTGTACTATCCGTTCGACCGGGGTAACGCGCTCGAAAATCCGCTTCTGGAGTGGGAGTAGATGGCGGGCGTTCTCTGTAGCGGCTGCGGCACGCTGAACACCACGACGACGAAGTTCTGTATCGAGTGCGGGACGGCGATGTCAGTGCTACCCGCGCCGTCAGTCGAAGCGACACTGGCATCGAGCCCGGAGAGGGGACAACAAGGGGCGTCGCCAACCGCCGCCCTTGACTTCGCCAGGGACCTGCCGATAGGCCCCAGGACTCGTACGGTACTCACCTTCGTTGCCGTCTTCGTCTTCGCCTTCCTGGTCTACTACTTCGCCTCGCAGATCATGAACGGGCATAAGCCCATCAACTGGCTTAACTTCTACGTCCACCTCGCCAAGGCGATGACCGAGGGCAGCTTCGACCTGAGGGAGGTCGGTGTCGCTGGAGGGGAGCACCCCGACCTGTTTGTGCACGAAGACGGCGTTTTCCTCCCTTACGGTCCGACACCGGCCCTGCTGCTCATCCCCTCGGTGCTGATCCTCGGCGTGAACGAGACGGCACAGTGGTTCCACAGCATGATCGTCGGCGCCATTAATGTGGCGCTGCTGTGGTACATCCTGCGGTTGCTTCGCACCAGCCTCACGACACAGCTCCTCATCGTCCCGTTCTTCGCTTTTGGCACGGCCAACTTCTACGCGTCGACGACCGGCACGATCTGGTTCTACAACCACGTCGTAGCTGTAATGTTCATCTTGCTCGCGATCATCTTTTTGTTACGGGGGGCCTCGCCTATCCTCTCAGCCGCCTGCCTCGGATTGGCGATGCTCGCGCGGCAGCCGGCCGTGCTAGCCGTCCCCTTCTTCGTCTACATCATGGCTCGACAGCAGCACACCAATTTCTTCGATTGGCAGTGGCTCCGGGACCGGGCAACCAGGCAGAAGGTGTTGCTCTTCGGCGTCAGCCTGGCGCCCTTCGTGTTCATCTTTTTCTGGTACAACTGGGTGCGCTTCGGCGACATCTTCGAGACCGGCCTCGATGACCTGTATCCCAAATACGAGGGTCAGGTGTTGACCCTCTACCTGCGGGATGTTGACATAACCGACCGGTTTGCCATATGGGACGTTAGGAACATCCCCCTGCACCTCTACACGATGTTCCTGTTACCACCGACGTTCGCTCCGCCTCCGTTCGCGGACCCGGCTACATATGACAATGCCACGTGGATTCGCCCTTCCGAATACGGCATGAGTGTCTTCTTGACGTCGTCCCCGTTCATTTACGCGGCATTTGTGAGGAGACACCAGGTACTGCGGAACGCGAGCTGGATGGTGATACCACTCGTGGCAATACCGACGCTGCTTTACTTCAGCCAGGGCTGGGTGCAATTCGGCTATCGCTATCTGATGGACTACCTGCCGTTCATCATGATCCTGACCGTGCTGGGGTTCGAAGAGAACCAATCGCGCAGCTCCTTCTGGTTAAAGGTAGTGCTGGTCGTGGCATCTGTGGCCATCGGGTTCTGGGGAAGGTACTGGGGCACGAGGCTGGGCTGGTAGCCGCGTTGTATCAAGCGAATTTGAACGAACCTCATGAAATCCTTGACCGGCGTTCCGGCAGCGTATACCATCGGAATACTTTTCCGTCTTACGTTGCGGTATCATCTTGGCGAGAGGTCGTAGCTCCGTGTCGCTCGAACAAAAAGTGCCCCTCCTTTCCGTCGTCTTGCCCGCCTATAACGAAGTCGCGAATGTCCGCAGCGATCGCCTCCAGCGGCTCGATGAAAGTCTGTCCGCTTTGGGATACGAGAGCGAGGTATTGTTGGTCGACGATGGCAGTGAGGACGCTACGGCGGACCTGCTAGAAGAATTCGCCGGGTCGCACCCGCGCTTCTCCGTCATCCGAAATCCTCACAAGGGAAAGGCGCAGGCCGTCAGTACCGGCGTCTTTCGAGCCGGCGGTGACTTCGTCCTGTTCATGGACATGGACATGGCCACGGCGCTTGACCACATCGGTCCTTTCGTCGACGCCTTGCAGAGCGGCGAGGCTGATCTCGTCATCGCCTCACGGGAGCTTCCCGGCTCCGCTCGACGGCACTCTCCGCGGACGCGCCGGGTCCTCGGCAAAGCCTTCAGCCTGATCGTCAGCGCGCTGCTGCTTCCCGGGATCCGGGACACGCAGTGCGGTTTCAAGGCCTTCCGCCGCGAAGTGGCGCGGGACCTCTTCAGCCACTCCGTCGTCTTTTCTTCCAGGCCGGAGACCGTGAAGGGCGCGCGGGTAACTGCATTCGATGTGGAGCTACTGGTAGTGGCGCGCCGGCATGGCTACCGCGTGAAGCAAATGCCCGTCGTCTGGACGCACACCAGGACCGGCGGTGTAAGGGTCTTACCGGAGTCCTTCAAGATGCTGCGAGAAGTGCTGACGATTTGGCTCTACGACCGCCGGGGCCGCTACAAGCCGAACGGCGTCGCTCCAGATACGCCGTCGTCAGTCCCGCACGA
>DATHIJ010000391.1:0-2977 GCA_035489975.1 Propionibacteriaceae bacterium
CACCATCATCAAGATCATGTGCTGGACCATGTGAATGCTCAACAGCACCGTGTCGTAGGTACCCAGCGCCGACATGGTGGCAATTGCAATCGACCCTAGTCCGCCGAGCAGGAACGAGATGCTGCGCTGCACCGGCCACCCATCTCCTCGGCGATGCATCACGACGATCCCAGCAATGTAGAGCGCCGCTGCAATTGCGATGCCGAGCGCCATCGACCACACCCATGTCCATTCGGTCAGCAGCCGGGTTGGATTCAGCGGCGGCGGCTGATCAGTAGGCGTAGCGTGCAGCGGTACGAGCACCACCGCGAGCGTGCTGAACACATGCCCAGCCTAATGTCGACTCGCGGCTGCCATGCCGCGCGCTCCACAGCTGGCCGCTAGATGCGTCTGTGCTTGTCGACAGCCTGTTGAGCCGTCGGTCGCGATGACACTCACGACTCGGGATAACAAAGTTGTGCCGTGGGGTGACCTCAGCACGGGTAACGGCAATAATGACCTCGTGGCCATGCACACGCACGCAGTCTCTGGCTCGATGACCATGCCGGAGGGCTCCCTGCACCCCATTCCGCTATCACGCCTGCGTGGTCGTGAGAACCGACCTGAGCCCGTCGCTGTTGGCACCATTATCTGGCTCGCCTCGGAGCTGATGTTCTTCGCGGCCCTGTTCGCGGCCTACTTCACCATCCGGAACGTAACCAACTCGCAGGCAGCGGCAGCCGGCACCGAGCCGATGTGGCAATCTCAGGGCGAGCTGATCAACATCCCGTTCGCGATCATCAATACCAGCGTCCTGGTCGCGAGCTCATTCACCTGCCAGATGGGTGTGTTCGCAGCTGAGCGAGCCCAGGTCAACCGCACCGGAGGGCTGTTCAATCTGCGGCGCTGGGGACTCCGCGAGTGGTACACCCTGACCTTCCTGATGGGCGCGTTCTTCATCGGCGGCCAGGTTTATAAGTACTCCGAATTGATCAGCGAGGGCCTGACCATCTCGGCGAACGCGTTCGGGTCGGTCTTCTATTTGGCCACAGGTTTCCACGGACTGCATGTGACCGGGGGCCTGATCGCCTTCCTGCTGGTGATGGGCCGCACATTCTTGGCTCGGACTTTCACCCATGAGCAGGCCGTCACCGCGGTTGTAGTGTCCTACTACTGGCACTTCGTCGACGTGGTGTGGATTGCGCTGTTCGGCGTCATTTACATCTTGCGATAGTCAGAGCACTATCGGGGCCACGGAGGCCCAGGACAACTGAATAACGTTTGGCTGAATAACGTTTGGCCCACACCTGCATCAGGACACGAGAGGGACCCGAGTGCGACTCCTGTCTTCCCGGCGCCGACACCCGGCAGCCAAGGCATTAATGCTGGTGTTCGGGCTCTTCATGATGGGTGCGCTCTATACGGTGATCGCACCGCCTGCGCGGGTGTCCGCTGAAACGGGAACCAGCCAGCAGGTCGCTGAAGGTAAGGCGCTCTTCGCTGTTGGCTGCGCTTCTTGCCATGGACTGAATGGGGAGGGCCAGACCAGCGGCACCATCCAAGGTCCGCCACTTCAGGGTGTCGGCGCCGCCGCGGTGGACTTCCAGGTGAGCTCAGGACGCATGCCGATGGCCAGGCCGGGGGCACAGGCACCGGTCAAGCCCAACCGATATTCCGAAGAGGAGATCGCTGCGCTCGCAGCGTACGTGGCGACGCTCGGCCCAGGGCCTGCCATTCCTGAGCCCGCGGAGTACGACCCGGCGAATATCAGTGACGAGGATTTGGCGCGAGGCGGCGAGCTCTTCCGCACCAACTGCTCCGCCTGCCACAACTTCGAGGGCGCGGGCGGGGCACTGCCCAATGGCAAATACGCGCCCCCACTGGTCGGTCTCGACCATAAGCGGCTCTATGAGGCGATGCTGACCGGCCCGCAGCAAATGCCGGTGTTCTCCGACGAGGTGCTGAAGCCAGAGGACAAGCGGGCCATCATCGGCTACCTCGATGCCCTGCACGAGCGACCCGCCGATGGCGGTCTGGCGCTCGGCGGCCTGGGACCTGTGAGTGAGGGTCTGTGGGCGTGGATCATTGGTCTGGGCGGCCTGATTTGTTTTGCCATCTGGATTACAGCAAGGGGAGTGAAAGCCAAGTGAGTGACGACACCTCCCACGGCCAGCCCGGCACTGAGGTCGCACTGGTCGACGAGGAGCGATACCCGGTTCCCGACCCGGGCCCGGAGAAGCACGTGCCACGGCTTACTGACGTCGATGAGAGGGCTGCCAATCGAGCAACCCGCCAGGTGGCTACCTTCTTTGGCTTGGTGCCGGTCTTATCCATCGGGTTCGTTGTCGTCTATTTCGCTGTGCCGGGAGATTTGTGGGTCGACTTCGGTCCGCTGCGAGCCAACACCAGGAACCTCCTCCTCGGCTTGACCTTCGGCTTTGCATTGCTTTTCCTCGGCATGGGCGCTGTGCAGTGGGGGCGCAAGATCATGGACGACGAAGAAAAGATCGATTACCGGCACAGCGCGGCGTCCAGCGATGACGACAAGAACTACATGCTGACCGAGCTGGACAAGGTGGTCGACGAGTCCAGGCTTACCAGGCGCAAGGTCATCGGTCGCACCCTGCTGGCAGCCCTCGCTACGATTTTGTTGCCCATGATCGTCGGGCTCGCCGATCTCGGCCCGTGGCCCACCAAAAAGAAGCGTGCCGAGACCATCGAGAGAACGATCTGGGCGCCGGGCGTTCGCGTCGTTCAGGACGTCACTTTCGAACCCTTCAAGCCGGAGGACATCGAGATCGGCCAGCTGATCAACGCCGAGCCTGGAAACCTCCAGGAGCTCCACGGTTCCGAATACCAGATTGAGAAGGCCAAAACGGCGGTCATCGTGGTCCGGATGGATCCCAATACCATCACGATCCCGCCGTCACGCCAGGACTGGCAGATCGGCGGCATTCTTTGTTATTCGAAGATCTGTACGCACGTCGGCTGCCCGATC
>DATHIJ010000392.1:0-6338 GCA_035489975.1 Propionibacteriaceae bacterium
TTCGTGGTCACCATCAGGGTCAACGTGCCGCGCAATAACGAAATCAAGGCCGCTGGTGATGTCGATCGCATCGCCGATCTGCATGGCGTTCGGGAGCGATTCCACGAAGCTAGATGGATTCGCTGGAACCACCTACGGGCAGTCGCCTCGATCCTCGCGTTCGCCCTGCTTGCCTGGGCGCTCATCCAGTCCGGACAGGCGCTCTAAACGATGCAGGGATCATGATTCGCTGAAAAACTTCACTCCAGCTGAGCATGCGGGCCCTCAGGTTACGCGTGACCGTCCCAACAGGCGGCGGCTCGAGTGAAGTTTTTCAGCGTGAGGTGCTCGACCGATGGAGCTGATGTTGGATGTCAGCGCCCAACGGAGCGGGTTCTGGTGGGCGTTGCCGGTTGGCGAACGCCTCCATGACTCGAACGAAGTCGAGCGACAGGCGATTCCAGTCGTGGTCACGGAGCGCCATTCGGTGCCCATTGGCACCAAGCTGGCTCCGTAGTTCAGGCTCGGCCCGCAACCTCAAGATCGCCTCAACCACCGCGCTTGAATCATTCCACGGCACCTCGAAGCCGATATTCTCCGACCTGACCAGGTCGGAGGCGAGCGGTAGCGGCGTGGTTATGACCGGCACTCCTAGCCCGCAATACTCCACGATCTTTGTCGGCAAACTCACCCGGTAGTTGGGGAGGTCTCTCAGCAGGCTCAACCCCGCCAGAGAACCACTGACCCGAGCCAGCGCCTCCTCACTCCGCAGGAAGCCGAGCCAACTCAGGTCGCCGGCTTTCGCAGCCTTCTGCAATGCTTCTCGCGCTTCAGGGTCAACAGCGTCACCGATCACCTCGAGCGTGACCGCGCCGTTGGTACGGCGGCGCAATTCCCGGCCGACTTCGATCATGGTGTCGCAACCACGCGACATCGTTACTGTGCCCAAATAGCTGACACGTTCATCTCCCGCCGGAGCCACAACCTTCGGAACCGACACCGAGTTGGCAACCACGGGGTGCAACGTGCGGAACCTCTGCTGGTAGGCGGATTCGGCCAACAACAGGTAATGCCTGCGTTCCGCCAGCCTCTCTGCGCGGCGCCAGGCTGCTGCTACCGGACGGCGCAGAATTCCCGGCATCCAAGACTTGACCTGAAGCGCAGCCGCGGGATCCTCGTGGACGTCCCAAACCAGATTCGTCAGTCCGAGCCCCGCGGCCGCCAAAACCAGCTCCGGATCATGAACCAGAACAACATCGTGATCCCGGCCCAAAGACCGCAGGATCGTGCGGGCCGCCCGCCACGCGCCGACTCGGCGTTTGCCGGAGGACCGGGGGACATTGATACACCGCAGACCGCCGCGACCTGGTAGCGCAGGCAGAGCTGGTGGAACGTCGAGTCCGAAGGCGTCAAACGGCGCGACATAGGTCACGTCCCACTCGGCAGCCATCAAGGCCGCGAGTTGGCGTTGCCGAATCCTCGAATCTTGGGGGTTGTGGACGACTGTGACGACCAAGGCCGAATGTGCGTGCGCATCGCGACCCAGTGGCGTCGTGTGACCCCACGACAAAGCGGCCATTTCGGTTACAGGAGCTGGACGTTGGCCGCCCGACGGGCGACACCGCGGGTGTCTAAGAATCGTTGTGAGACCGCAGTCATCGCGTCAACGTCATACTGCCGGTGATTCTGCAGAAGGACACAGATATCTGCCTCCGCCAACGACAGATCGACGTCGTCCACGCGTGGGATGTCGACGCCAGAAACGGAGAACTGCTTGACCAGCGGATCGTGGAACCGCACGGCAGCACCCTGCTGAAGCAAAATCTTTGCCAGTGGGATTGCCGGGGACTCTCGGGTGTCAGCGATGTTCGGCTTGTAGGTCACACCCAGAAGGAGGACCATCGACCCCCTCAGCGACCTCCCGTCGAGGTTGAGCTGATCTTGGATTCGCCGCGCGACGTATCGCGGCATGCTGGCGTTGATCTCCTCGGCCAACTCAACGAAACGGAACGGATATCCCAACCTCGCCCGTACCCGATGGGACAGATAGTTGGGGTCGATGGGAATGCAATGACCGCCCACACCTGGCCCGGGTCGGAAGGCTTGGAATCCAAAAGGCTTGGTGCTCGCCGCGGCAATCACATCCCACAGGTCTACGTCGAGTTCGTGGCAGAACCGGGCCATCTCGTTGACAAGGGCGATGTTGATATGCCGATAGGTGTTCTCCAGCAACTTGGCCATCTCGGCCTCGCGGGTGCCCTTGGTACGAACCACCACGTCAATGAACTGGGAATAGAAGGCCTCAGCTGCGTCGCCGCATGCCGAAGTGAATCCACCGACCACTTTCGGCGTGTTCTTCGGGCCGAAGGTCTGGTTGCCCGGGTCGATCCGTTCTGGGGAGAACGCGAGGCAGAAGTCCCTTCCCGCAACCAGCCCGCCGGCTTCCAGCATCGGCCGAATCTCTTCGTCCGTCGTTCCGGGATAGGTCGTAGATTCCAAGATCACAAGGGTGCCCGGCTGGAGGTGATCGGCAACCGAGCCCACAGCGCGGCGCAACGGATCCAGATCGGGAGCGCCGTCGTTCGAAAGGGGGGTGGGCACACAGATCACGATTGTGCGGGCTCGGCGTAGCTGGCCTGCGTCGGAGGTCGCGTAGAAGCCGCGCCGCAGCATTCCGGCAATATCAGAATCAGCAAGATCGTCGACGTGCGAACGACCCTGATTGAGCCCGTCGACCACCTCAGGACTGATGTCCAGACCAATCACGCTCAGGCCAGCTGCGCTGGCTTCCCGCGCCAAGGGCAGTCCCACGTACCCCATTCCGATGATGACGACGTCAACAGAGCGGTCCATGTCGCCCCCGACCTCCAAGTCATGTGCAGCCGCTGTTCCCGTACGTTGGCCCCTGCGCCTAAGACTCGATGAACAGTTGCTTGTCTGTGCGAAAAGAGCCCCGCGATGCGGGCGAGCCGGCCCCAACCTTAGTTGGAAAACGGTCTAAGCGTTGTCAGTAAACCAGAGTTTGGTGCCAACTCGTGGGATTTAGGCACCATCTCGATGAAGCTCCGGTGAACGATCGATGCCCGCGCATTCTGATTACACTGCGGGTGTGCCGAACCAAGGAGCTTCCTCATGACACCGCTATCGACCACGTCCGACGTCCACATCCCGGTAGGGATGGAGGTACGTCGGGTCAAGATCCGCAAGCACCCCGTGAGTGCGCTCGCGGCGTCCGTCCGAGCCGACTACGAGGCAAAGTTCGGCGAACCACCCGCCGAGCCGGGAGGCTGGTTCCACCCCGATGACTGGCACCGCGTGTCTTATGTGGCTGAGATGCTTCGACCCGGCGGCGACTTGCTCGACGTCGGGGCTGGCGCGGGCCAATTCCTCAATATGCTCGCCCGATCGGGCAAGTTCCGCTCGGTCGTGGGAATCGACAAAGCCCGGTTCAAGAAGTACACCGAACTCGAGCCCAACATGTCGAAGTTGGACGGCGACATCGCCAACCTCCAGTTCGAAGACAATTCGTTCGACGTCGTCACCTGCATGGAAGTGCTCGAGCACATACCCCCCGAGGTGTTCGTTGCGGGTATGGCCGAGCTGCGGCGCGTCTGTCGCGGCCAGCTGATCATGTCGTTGCCGTTCTGCGAGTCCGAGCCGCTGTCGAAGACACACCTGCGCCGCTTCGAAGCTGACGACATTCTCGAGCTCTTCCCGAACGCGAGCTACACGTTGCTCGATCGCCCTCGGATGCCCTGGATGATCATGGAGGAGCGCTTCGACGGCACCACGCCTGGCAGGGACGGGGAACCGGCGGCAACGGTTGGGGCGACCACCGGCGACGCTCGCGATGCGACGATCGCTCGGCTCCGCGCCGAGTTGGAGGCCCTCCAGAGCCGCAAAGTGGTACGCGCCGCAAACCTGATCGGACGCGGCGTAAGGCGGGTGCGCAGCAGGTTGCCTCGGTGGTGATCGGCCAAACCGACCCGCCGATTGAGATCGACTGGCACTGGTCCGATCGTTACCTGCATGGCGGCCCCCACTTCACCGCCTTCGATGAAGGGGACGAGGAATCCGGTGACCGCATTTCCTCACCGCTCGTACGCCCACTCGCTCCGGCGTGGAAACGGGTCATCACAGGGGAGTCCTTCGGTTGGCGGTACCGGAGGCTCCGGAACCGGCTGCAGGCCCGAAGCCGTCGTGTCGCTCGTGGCGCTCTGCGTAGGGTGCGGACTACGCGGACCCTCCTTCGTGGCGACCAGCCCGGTACGCTGCGCGAACGTGCATATGTGCTTGCGACCGGACGGCGGCGCGCGCGCTCCATCGCTCCCGAGCTTCGGGTGCCAGTTGGCGTACGGGCCATCGCCGTGGACGGCATGACGCCGGCGCTCGCCCTCGACCCATTCGTGATCGCAGCCCGAATTGCCCCCAAAATGGTGCAAGTCGAGGTCACTGATGATGGCCGGGAGCTAGCAATCGCCAGCAGCCGACCGCTGTCGTATTACCACGCCAACGGCGACGGACCGCGCCGGTGGTTGGCCGCGCAGCTACCGCATGTGCATGCTCCGACCGGGTTCGCTCCGCGTGGATGGGCAGCGTCGACGCCCCTCGACCAGAGTGCGTCGACCGCTACCACCGAGCGCAGACGCCGGCGACTCATTGCCGCGGCGCGCGAGAAGCAGGCGGTCGACTGCTCGTCGACATCGCTCGACGCCCCGACCGCGGCGCGCCTCATCGTCGACCTCGCCGGCGCTGGTGCACCGCTGGTGGCGTCGGCTGTCCCAACCGACGTCGCGGGACTCCTCGGTCCCGATCTCGTAGCCGCTATTGAGGGCTGCGCGGTCGGAGAGCTCGCTGACCCGCGGCTGCGCGAACGGCACTCCATCGCGCTGCGGCGCCTGGTGCATCGCCACCACTCGGTGTATGAGAACCTGGCCGCGCTGGCAGCTGCGCACGGTCACACGGTGTCGGCCTCACCCAGTGTGTCGATCCTGATGGCCACGAACCGGCCGCAGATGGTGACGTTCGCGATCGAGCAAATGGCCGCGCAACAGTATCCGAACGTCGAGATCCTGTGCGGGCTCCATGGGTTTTCGTTACCAGCCGCGTCACGCGAACGTGTGGCCGCGCTCGCGCCGAACGTCCAGCTGTTCGATGTTGCCACCGACCGCGATCTCGGCGAGGTTCTGGCGCTCCTGGGTGAGCGCGCCACCGGCGACCTTGTGACCAAGTGGGACGACGACGACTGGTACACGACCGAGCATTTGCTCGATCTGGTGGCCGCCATGCGGTATTCGGGAGCAGGCGTCGTTGGCAAACCGGCCGAGTACGTCTACCTGTCCTCTCTCGATCTCACGCTACGACGGTTCTCGACGGGAGCCGAGACCTTCTCAACCACGATCGCCGGTGGCACCCTGATGCTCACGCGTTCGCTGCTCGACGAAGTCGGGGGTTGGCCCGCCGGGCCGCGACGAGTTGATCGTCTGCTCATCGGGGCAGTGGAGGCAGTGGGCGCGCCGATCTACCGCATGCACGGCTTGGGATATCTACTCAGGCGCGATTCCCACGCCACGAACCATACGTGGCTGGCGGAGGATGACTATTTCCTCGCCCAAGCCGTCAACCAGCGGCCTGGCCTCGACCTGGAGTTCGCGGGGGTCATCGCATGAAGCCGGTGCACGGCAACGATTGGTCTGCGTTGGTGCCGCCGGCCAATGAGCGGTGGACGCCCACCCGGCGCGTGTCGATCTGCATTCCAGCCCACAACCCGTCCAACCTCCGCAGGGTGCTCGACGCGCTGGCGCTCCAGACCTACCCAAGCGCCTTGATGGAGGTCGTCATCGCCGACGACGGGTCAGACCCGCCGATTACGCCGATGGGCGATTACCCATTTCCGGTCTCGGTCGTGCCCCTGCAGCGAACCTTGGCGTTCGGAGCGGGCCGCGGGCGCAACGCTGCGGCGCGCCGAGCGACCGGCGACTTGCTCGTGTTCCTCGACGCCGACATCGTTCCAGAGCGCCAAGTCATCGCGTCCTACGCCCGATGGTTTGTCGATCGCTCCGATGTCATGGCGATGGGCTTATGCCGATTCGCCGACATGGAGGAGCTGACGGACGAGGGGTTTGCTTAGCTGGTCGCAGAGGACCGCCTCGGCACTCACTTCAACGGCAAGGAGGTCGACAACCAGGAGTGGCGCGAGAACACATTGCGCCGGACCAAGGATCTCCGGATCGAGGCCGTCGACGCGTTCCGCATCGTCATCGGTGCGACGTTCGCGATAACGGCCGCCCAATATTGGGCCGCCGGCGGGTTCCGCGAGCTCGGCATCCGCGGCATCGAGGACACGGAGTTCGGCTACC